>CAZFSN010000065.1:0-14446 GCA_964521815.1 uncultured Ignavibacteria bacterium
GGTCGATGGGGACGTCGGCGACGAGCTGGTTGAATCCCAGGGGGACCATCCGGGCGAAGAACAGGTCGGCCTGTCGGCAGATGACGACGTTGGTGTGGTTCGAGCCGACGTCGATCAGCAGCGAGACGATTTCGGTATCCTCGGCCCGGCGGCTGAAGAACCGCACGAAGCTGTTGATCAAGGCCTGGGGCCAAACGGAAATGCCTGCGGTTTCCAGGCCGGCGTTTTCGCATTTGTCGATTATCTTTTTATCGTACGCGCCATATTGAAGCCAGACTTTTTTGGCGCCATAAGCTACGATATCATCGATTAAAGCGGAAGCGCTGCTTTTATTTATGGCGATATAAACGGCATCGGTTTTTTCCGGAAGCGAATTCAAGTCTTTATAAAAATTATCGCCGCCTTCTGGATTTACCCGGTAGACTTTATGCCCGGCGGCAATGAGCGCCCTTTCGACCTCGGAAGCCATGGTTTTACGCTTGGGCGAAACTCCAAAAACAGCTATAGTATTTGACTCCAGGAATTGACGTTTACTTGGCATACTCCACACTCCTGGTTTCACGAATAACAGTGACTTTAATCTGACCGGGGTATTCCAGTTCCGATTCGATCTTGCGAGCGATATCGCCGGCCAATTGAACGCAGCCGACATCATCGATACGATCCGATTCGACGATCACTCTTATTTCGCGGCCGGCCTGAATAGCGTAAGCTTTGCCCACTCCGCTGAATGAATCGGCCATCTCCTCGAGTTTTTCCAGGCGTTTTACATAGCCTTCCAGGGTCTCACGTCTGGCGCCCGGCCTGGCGCCCGAAATAGCATCGGCGGCCTGAACGAGTACTGCAAACGGAGTTTCCATCGGAACATCTTCGTGATGGCTGGCTATGGCATTTAAGACCGCCGCGGGTTCGTTGAATTTCGATACGAAATCAACGCCCAGCTGCGTGTGTGTGCCTTCGGTTTCTCTATCTATCGCCTTGCCGATATCATGCAGCAAGCCCGCTCTCTTGGCCAAATTGGCATCCAGACCCAATTCGGCGGCCATGATACCGCAGAGGAATGACACCTCTTTGGCATGCTGCAATACATTCTGGCCATAGCTGGTTCGGAAATTCAGCTTGCCCAGTAAATTGATAATTTCCGGGTTGATACCATGCACACCGACATCGAAACAAGCTTGCTCACCGATTTCCCGGATAATGACTTCCATCTCTTTTTCCGCTTTGCCCACAACCTCTTCAATCCTCGATGGATGAATGCGGCCATCCATGATAAGCTTTTCCATGGCGATCCGGGCTACCTCGCGACGTATCGGGTCATAGCCGGACAGGATAATCGCTTCGGGAGTGTCATCAACAATAACATCGATACCCGTAGCGGTCTCAAACGACCGTATATTTCGACCTTCGCGCCCAATTATCCGGCCCTTCATTTCATCGGTGGGAATATTTACTACCGATACGCATGACTCCATAGTGTAATCGGCCGCGCATCGTTGAATTGCCTGGATAATGATATTTTTCGCTTCTTTTTGCGCGTCGCGTTCGGCTTGTTCTTTGATTTCTTTAATCAACTTGGCGGCGTCACGTCTGGCTTCGGCCTCCAGGTTTTCCATCAAGATTTTCTTGGCTTCCTCCGATGTCATCCCCGCCACTTTTTCAAGTTGCGCGTTTTGATCGGCGATAAGGGCTTCAAGTTCTTGCTCTTTATGAAGGGTGGCTCTTTCCTTGATGGATAAGTTTCTTTCGCGGGCGATAATATCTCTTTCCTTGAGATTCAGAATATCGACCTTACGGTTCAAGGTCAGTTCTTTATCATGAAGACGTGTTTCAAGTCTCTGAACCTCGGTTCGTTTGCTGCTGGTCTCCTTTTCGAATTTCGATTTCTCTTTAAGCCAATAGTCTTTGGCCTCAAGTACGGCTTCTTTTTTCTTGACTGCCGCCGATTTTTCCGCTTCGGAGATAATTTTCATTGCCATTGCTTCAGCGCCGGCAATTTTCTTTTCTCCGCTCCGGCGTGAGACAACCACCCCAATAATAAACGCGGCGATAATTAGTACGCCACCGATAATTAAATATGTTGTTTCCATTGCGCCTCCCAAGGCGTCAGGAGAGAGGGCTAATCTTCAAGTGCGGCGTTTAAGTTTTCGGCAAGATCAATTACCTGGCGTTCAAGGTTCTCGGGTACCAGTTTGCGAGCCTGAAAAAGCTCATCGGCAATATTTAATGCAGCTAAAACCGCTACTCGCGTATCGGATTGGTCGCTATATTTCGACACGACCTCGTTCATTTTTTTATCCACGTAAACAGCGGTCTCTTTTATATATTCATGGCTGGTATTAGCCTTGAGCGCGTAATCTGTGCCGAAAATCGTCACTTTCAGCCTGCTTTTATCCATCAAATTAGCTTGGTCTCCCCAAATCTATATTAAAGGTTAACTCTCGACAGAATAACTCTTTTCAAACGCCGATAGTTTGGCCGATAAAGTCAAAAGCTTCTGTTTTATGTCTTTTTCCTTGATCTGCCAGGTTTTCTCATCAGACGAATTAAGGCGATCCAGTTCTTGTTTCATCCGTTCGGCCTTTTTTTCACTCAAGGCCAACAATCGCTTCAATTCGTTTGCTTCGGCTTTCAACTCCTTGTTATTATCTTTCAGTTTCGCTATTTTAGCGATTGCTGAATCCACAACCGCTTTTAGCTTATCAAAGTTCGATTCAATATTTTGCATACTGCTGTTCATCTATCGGTTTAATTATAATATATAATATTCTTTTTCTCAAGCCCTTAATTCAGCTTTAAATTCTTCAGTAATTTTTTTCACGACCCGATTATGGACTTTATCTACTTCATCATCTGTGAGAGTATTTTTATCGGACCTGTAAATTATCCTAAAGGCAATACTTTTTTTATTATCGGCGATATTTTTTCCTTTATATAAATCAAACGGAAAAACATCTTCAACAAGCTTTCCACCGGAATTTCTTATTACAGTCATAATGTCCCGCGCAAAGACTGTTTCATCCACCAGCAAGGCGATATCTCTGTCGGAAGAGGGGAATTTTGGCAAAGCGGTAAAGTAGCTGGTCTTGAAGGCCAGCCCGACGAACTCATCGATTGATATTTCAGAAATATAACTATCTTGTTTCAACCCAACAGTTTTGCCGGCCAACGCCGACACTTTGCCAAACCGCCCAAGATTAAAATTATTTGCTTTTATCACGAAACTACAACTTTCTTCAAAGTATGGGTCATCCTGCGGAACCAGTTGAACATCGCCGATTTTAAAATATTCGAAAATCGCCTCGAGCTCGGCTTTAAGCGAATAAAAATCAGTTAATATTTCTTTGTTACGCCAACTTACAGGTGCCTCACGGCCGCTTAGACCAAGACAAAAATATTCTTTTTCATCAACCAGTTCACCGGAGGATGGTTTATAAGTAGCTCCGATTTCATAAAGTTTGATATCTTTGTTGCCATGATTAATATTATGCTTAAGCGCTTTAAGCATCGAAATCGATAAATCCGGTCGAAGCGTCGACATTTCCTCGGAAAGCGGATTCATCAGGTTGACTGTATCAACGCTGTCATATATTTTCCGCAATTGACGACCATCCACCAGTGTCAGCGAAAATATCTCATGGAATCCCCGGCCAATCAAGAAATCTCTCAAGCGGTTTTTGATAATCGTCTTCGGCTCGATATTCGTTTCCAGCGTACCGCCGGGCCGATAAAGATCGGGGATCTTATTCAGCCCGTAAACTCGGGCAATTTCCTCGATTAAATCAGCTTCACGGATCAAATCTGGTCTAAATGATGGTTGAACTGCTTCGATTATTTCACCATCTGTAATTTTAATATCAAGTCCGGTCAATATTCTATTCATTTCAGATTTTTCAATATTCGATCCGAGTAAAGCATTGACTCTTTCAGGCCGCAGTTTTATCTTAACCGGCGAAAATTTACGGGGATAGACATCTATCATACCTTTATGAATCTTGCCTCCGGCCAACTCGGTTATCAGACGACAGGCATGGTTGTTGGCTTTAGGGGCCATTTCCGGGTCGGCTCCACGCTCGAACCGCTGGGATGATTCGGTAGACAGACCCACGGCCTTAGCGCCGCGCCTGATAGTAACCGGATCAAAATAAGCCGATTCCAGCAAGATATCAGTCGTCGAATCGGTCACTTCTGAATTTAAGCCGCCCATGATTCCCGCCAGGGCAACGCCGTTTTGACCATCGGTTATCAGGCAATGGCCGCTATTAAGTTCATGTTCGGTTTCATCAAGAGTCGTAAATTTCTCACCTTGCCCGGCTTTGCGGATCACGACCTTTTTCGATTTAAAATAGCTATAATCGAAAGCATGCAAGGGATGCCCGGTTTCCAAAAGCACATAATTCGTGATATCGACAATATTATTTATAGGTCTGATACCCAGGTAATACAAGCGGGCTTTTAGCCATAAAGGCGATGGCCCTATCTTGACCCCCGATATCAACCGCCCGGTATAACGTGGGCAACCGTCAGGATCATCTATTTCGATACTCAAACTATCGGTGATTTTTGGGCCGGTTTCGATCACATCAAATTCAGGATAATTAATTTGTCCGCCTATTAGCGCTTTTAATTCGCGGGCCATGCCGATATGCGACAGGCAATCCGGCCGATTGGGCGTTATTTCAAATTCAAAAATATAATCTTTGAGTTCTAAAAATTGATCAAGCGCCAGACCAAGTTTGATTGACTCATCAAGTATAATAATCCCGGTATGGTCATCAGAGATACCGAGTTCATCTTCGGCCAAAATCATCCCGAATGATTCCACTCCACGGATTTTGGCTTGTTTGAGTTTATTACCATCGGCCAGGGTGGCCCCGATTTTGGCAAAAATGACGTTAATATCGGGCTTAACATTGGGCGCGCCGCAGACAGCCGTCAGTTTCTCATCCCCTGTATTTACCGTGCAAATAGTCAGCCTGTCGGCATCGGGATGAGGATCAACTGAAATCACGCGTCCGGTAACGATACCGGATGTATCGAAACCTTTTTCTTCGATAGCTTCAACCTCGGAACCGGCCATAGTCAAAACCTCGCCTAATCCGGTCGGCGAAAGGTCAAAATGGATAAACCGCTTAAGCCATTCGTAGCTGATCTTCATCAGAACTGCCTTATAAACCTGATATCATTTTCATATAATAATCGGACATCATCGATCCGAAATCTCAGCATGGTAATTCTATCAACACCCATACCCCAGGCGAAACCGGTGTATTTTTCGCTATCATAGCCGACCGCCTTGAACACCTCGGGATCGACCATGCCGGCGCCCGATATTTCCAGCCAGCCGTTATGCTTGCACACCCGGCAGCCCTTGCCGCCGCAAAGGACGCAGGAAAAATCGTACTCTACCGATGGTTCGGTAAACGGGAAAAAGTGAGGTCTGAACCTGACTTTGATATCTTTGCCGAACATCATCCGGGCAAAGGCGATAATCGTGCCTTTCAAATCGGCGAAAGTCACGCCCTGATCCACGTATAATCCTTCACATTGATAAAACACCGGCGAATGCGAGGCATCCGGCGTATCCGACCGATAACAACGGCCGGGTGCGATTATCCTGACCGGCGGCTTCTGTTTCTCCATGGTGCGAATTTGCACCGGCGAGGTATGTGTGCGTAAACAGACGCCATCTTTTATATAGAACGTATCTGAAAGATCGCGGGAGGGATGATCCTCGGGCGTATTCAACGCGTCGAAAGTATAATAATTCGATTCGACATCCGGGCCGGAGGCAACCTCGAAACCCATGCCGTGAAAAATTGAAACGATGTCATCCACGGTTTGTAAAAGCGGGTGTTTATGGCCGATGAAACTGGACCTGACCGGTAAAGTATAATCGAGAGTTCCCTGTTTGTCTTTGGATGAATATTGCGACGAAATATTTTGGATTTCATCCTGAATGAGTTTCTTGAGACGATTGATCTCAGCGCCTATTTTAGGCCGCAAATCGGCGGATGCCTCGCCCAATAACCTGGAAAACTCCGAGAGCTTGCCTTTGCGGCTTAAGAATTCAATCCGCAAAGCCTCAAGGGCTTCTCTGGTTTGGGCTGATTTCAGTTTTGAAAAAGCGGATTTTTCAAAATCTTTGAGCCGATTTAATATCTCATCCATGTATATAAAAAGGCCATAGAAACCTGGCCCTTATATTTAAAGGTTAATTCAATGATTAACTGCCGTTTAGCCCGGTTTTACGGTTTCAACGATTTTCTTAAAGCCTTCACTGTCCCGAGCAGCCATATCGGCCAACACTTTGCGGTCCAGCTTGATACCGGCTTTATTTAAACCATCGATAAACCTGGAATAACTCAAACCATAAAGCCTGACAGCGGCGTTAATCCGTATTATCCAAAGCTTGCGGAAATCTCTTTTTCTGGCGCGTCGATCCCGATAGGCATAGGTCAGTCCTTTCTGGACTGTTTCTTTAGCGGTGCGGTAGAGTTTACTGCGACCGCCATAATTGCCCTTGGCCGCCTTTAGCACTTTTTTGTGGCGACGCTTGGCGGCAGGATTATTTGTTGCACGAGGCATTTTATCTCCCTACAGATCCTGTTTTAATAAGGTATCAATCTCTCAACGCGTTTTTGGTCTGCTTTAGAAACCAGCGCTGATTTTCTCAGCTGCCGTATACGCTTCGGCGTCTTCTTGGTCAGGATGTGACCCTTATTCACGTGACTGCGTTTTATCTTGCCGGTACCGGTTTTTCTGAACCGTTTGGCCGCTGATCTATTTGTCTTAATTTTTGGCATTAACAATCTCCCATTTTGGGGCAAATATATACAAAAACAATTCCATGCGCAATAAAAAATAAGCCGTTTTATTTAAACCAGTTGATTAAGTTAAGGCTTATTTATTTTTTGGCCGTAAAAATTAGGGACACACGTCTGCCTTCCCAGGTCGAATCGGGTTCAGGTTCAGCCAGGCCGGTAAGATCTTGAGTTACCCTTTCCAGAATTTTCGTACCGAGTTCCTTATGGGCCAACTCGCGTCCTTTAAATTGAACGTAGACTTTGACTTTATTGCCCTGACTCAGAAATTCGATTATATGCTTCAATTTGAACTTATAATCATGTTCCTCGGTTTTGGGTCGAAAGCGCATTTCTTTTAAGACAATCGTATGCTGCTTCTTTTTGGCAATTTTGGCTTTTTTCGACTGCTCGTAAAGGTATTTGCCAAAATCCATGATCTTGCAAACCGGCGGTTTTACGTTTGGCGCAATTTCAACCAGATCCAGATCGTTTTGTTTGGCAATATCCAGCGCTTCCTGAGAACTGACAATGCCAATCTGCTCACCATCGGCGCCAATTAGCCTGACCTCAGGCGCTTTTACCCGATGGTTAACCCTAACCCTGGGTTCTACTCGTCCCTTAATTATTAAAACACCTCCTATTCCAAAGTTCTCGTTTTTATCTTCTGGAGCATCTCGGCCAGAATATTTTTCGGATCAAACGATCCAATATCACCTATCTTATGTTTTCGGACAGACACCGTTCCTTCTTCAACCTCTTTTTTACCAACAATTAACATATAAGGTATCTTCAAGGTTTCCGCCTCACGAATCTTGTAGCCGATCTTCTCATTACGAGTATCAGCTTCAATCCTGATCCCTGACGCCTTAAAGAAATCGACTAATTTATCGGCATAATCGTTGGCTTCATCCACTACCGGCAATACTTTGGCCTGCACGGGAGCCAGCCAGAGCGGGAAATCGCCGGCGTAATGTTCAATCAAGACGCCGAAGAATCTCTCTATCGATCCAAGCAACGCGCGATGGATCATGATCGCCTGATGTTCGCTGCCATCCTCGCCCGTGTAGGTAACATCGAATCTTTCGGGCAAATTGAAATCGACCTGAATCGTGGTACATTGCCAAGACCGGCCTAATATGTCCTTAATCTTGACATCGATTTTTGGGCCATAAAATACGCCCTCGCCGGGATCGACTTTATAATCGAGGCCTTTGGTTTCCAACGCTTTTTTCAAGGCTTCGGTAGCCCTGTCCCAGTTTTCGATAGTCCCAACATATTTATCAGGCCGTGTCGATAGATAGGTATCGTAATTATCGAAACCAAACGTCTTCAGGAAAAATAAATTGAATTCCAGAAGTCCGATCAATTCCTGTTGAAGCTGATCTTCCCGACAAAATACGTGCGCGTCATCCTGGGTAAACCCTCTTACCCTGGGTAAGCCGTGCAATGTACCGGAACGTTCAAACCGATAAACAGTGCCCAGTTCAGCCCATCTAATCGGCAGATCGCGGTAGGAGTGTTTTTTATTTTTATATATCGCGATATGAAACGGGCAATTCATCGGCTTAAGCTGGTATTTCTGGCCCTCGACATCGATTGGACCGTACATACTATCCTTGTAAAAATCCAGATGACCGGAGGTCTGCCATAAATCGAGTTTGGCGATATGAGGAGAAAATACGATATCGTAACCGTTCTCAAGATGCTTCTGCCGCCATAAATCCTCGATAATATTTCTTATCAGGGCGCCTTTGGGATGCCATAATATCAGGCCTGGACCGATATCATCAGAGATCGAAAACAGATCCAGCGCCTTGCCGATAAGCCGGTGATCGCGTTTCTTGGCCTCTTCCAGGCGGTCGAGATGTTCCTGCAGAAGCTTTTGGGATGGAAACGAAACGCCGTATATGCGCTGCAGCATCTTGTTTTTCTCATCCCCTCGCCAATAAGCGCCGGCGACATTAAGCAGCTTGAATGCCTTGATCCTGCCGGTGGAGGGTATATGCGGGCCGCGGCACATATCGATAAAATCACCATGAGTGTAGAAGCTCAGTGTTTCATCCTCGAACTCATCGGCCATTTCCAGTTTATAGATATCCTGAGGATCACGTTCTTTGATATACTTGATAGCCTCTTCACGCGGCATAACCCGCCTGATATAGGGTTGATCCTCAGCAACAATTCTCGCCATTTCAGCTTCGATAGCTTCAAGATCACTTTCGTTGAGCTTATGGGGCAAGTCAATATCATAATAGAATCTGGCGGAAAAATCATCGGGTATGGCCGGCCCGATAGCCAGCTTGGCTTGAGGGTAAAGACGCATAATCGCCGAGGCCATCAGATGGGCCGATGAATGCCAGAACAATTCCCGCCCTTTTTCGTCGTTATACGTCAGAATTTTCACCGTCGCCCCATCCGGCACGGGGGCGCTTAAATCAACCATAACGCCGTTGACTTCAGCCGCCAAAGCCTCTTTCTTAAGCCGGGGACCTATCGAATCGGCAATATCGGCGGCTGTGGTTCCGTCGGGAAATTCTTTCAGGCTTTTATCTGGTAACGCGATTTTCATAATTATCACTAAATTAAAAACAGACCACTCCCCCGCGGGAATGGCCAGTTAAAAGTATTTCAAATAGTCTCAGATCACCTCAGAGTTTTTCTATTTATGGTGGGCGATACTGGAATCGAACCAGTGACCTCTTGCATGTCAAGCAAGCACTCTAACCAACTGAGCTAATCGCCCAAATCCACTTTAGCCCTAAATATTAGCTATTGTACAATCACAGTCAAGCGAAATCTGATATTAAATGTCATATAATATCACCCTTGCCCTTATGGTAATTTTCGGCTATCTCCATTAAAAGTTAACGGGTTATAGCCTGAGCTGATGGTTAAAACACGCGGTTTTGAGCGACCCGGAAAAGTATCGGGTTTCTTCGTTCGCTCCACTCATTGCGGAATCCCGCCTACGATTGAATAAAAAAAACGGGGAAACTCATCTAACAATAATCATTGACTGCCTGGTTCAATGATATTATCGTAAAATAAGTATTTCGGCAAGCCCATTAAAACCCGCTATAATTGAAAATCTTCGCTTTTCAACCGATTAGGAGTTATAGTATACTTAATATTATAAACGAAAATAGGTAGTTAAAACAAATAGGTGGGAGAATGAAAACAATGAAGATAAACATGGTTATTCTGGCTTGCCTGGCCGTTCTGGTTGGCGGGTGCGGCAAGAAAACAGATCTGGCAGTCAGATATGAGATGGAAAAAAAGCTCAATGAGGCCGACCGTTTACAGGACCGTCTCAAAATCAAAGGAGCAAATTATTCTGAAGATGATTTGAATACCCTGGTTAAAGCCTATGCCAAAGTGATTAAGATGACCGATTTACCGGACGATTCTATCAAAGTACTGAAAGCCTCGGACGAACTCAAACAGACCTGGGAGATAGCCCTTCTGGCCGACACCAGAATTGGAGTATTATATCAGAATAAAAAAGATTATGACAGGTCGTATTCTTACTTTAAGATCGTCGCCGATAGCCCGGCCGCCGATCTCACCCAGCGCAGCGCCGCTATAATTTACATGGCCCTGTGCAAGGAAAATTCCGGACAGTACAAAGACGCGATCAAGCTGTATCAAACCCTGACGGATAATTACAAACACTTTATCGAACCGCAAAATCCCAATCTTGATGCTTTAAACGCGCCTATCAAAGTGGCCGATATGTGGCTGGCGCTGGGGGACAGACAGAAATATGAAAGCTCGCTTGAACAAGCCAGGCAGTACTATCGTCAGCTAAAATCGCAATACCCGAACACACCGTTTGAAAACGCGGCTTTAGGCAAAATCGTGGCAACCTACTTAAAGCAGAACATATTTGATCAAGCGGTCCGTACCCTTGAAGAAACCCGCAATGACAGCACCGGCCTGCTTACCCCCCGTGTTTTGATGATACTTGCCGATATTTACATGAATAATACTCATGACTACGCGCGAGCCGAAAAAGCTTATCGCGAATTCGTGAAAGCTTACCCCGAAGATAAAGAGATCGGGCCGATGACGCTGGGTTTAGGTACGAGCCTGTTTGAAAGAGGCAAATACAAAGACGCCCGTGAAGCGATCAAAAATATCGAAAAATTACCATATATAAGAAATACGACCGTGGCCGAGGCATATTACCTGACCGCCCTCTGTTATGAGAAAGAAGACCGATGGGAACAGGCAATCGGGCAGTTCGATTTGCTCATGGCGACATTTCCGGGGACGGATAAAGCGTTCGAGGCCGGGCTTTACGTAGCTAACCGTTATCTAACTAATGGTCAGGAAAAGCTGGCCAATCAGAAGTTCGAGGAGACGGCGGAATATATCAAGAAATATACCAAATCTGAAACATCCAACCCGCTTCAAGCTGCCCGGGCGTATGGATATTTGGTAAGGTGCTACACGGAGATGGATGATCTAAACAGGACAATCGAGACATTGGAGGAATTAGCCAATCTGTATCCCCTAACGCCTGAAGGCCGATTCGCGCCGCTTAAACTGGCCGACATCTACGAAAACGAACTGAACAACAAAACCAAAGCGATTGACTGGCTGAATCAATTTATCAAGTACAATCCCGAAGCCGATGACCTCGACCAAATCCAGGCGCATATCAAAAAGTTGCAAAGATCATGAACTATAAGCATTCGCTTATTAAGTACGCTGGAAAAGCCCGTAGGGGCACAGCATGCTGTGCCCCTATGGGTTTCACTAAAACCCAAATGTAGATTTGACAAAATGATTTGCGATAAACCTCTGCGCAGGGATTTTCAATGACAAAGCATTGGAAAATTAAACAAGCTCTTATTTTCATTATATTGATAGTAATTTTTCTTATACAATGCGCCAAAACACCCCAGCCTGAAAAGATCACGAATTGGGCCAGTTTCAAGCACGATAACCTTCGCACATCTGTCAGCCCTGACCCTGGTCCTCAAATCAGGCCGGAGATCGCCTGGATTTATGAGTATGATATATCGATACAATCATCACCGGCTATTTATGATAGCATATTATATTGCGGCACCGATGAGGGCTTGCTGGCGCTGGACATTATTAGCCTGAATGAAATTTGGTCATTCCCGACTAAAGAAAAAATTTACTCCTCGCCCGCCATTGACGATAATTCGATATATTTCGGTTCATGGGATTTCCATTGCTACAGTCTTAATCTTAAAACCGGCGAAATGAATTGGAGTTTCCCCGATACCGGCGCTTTCAGCAGTTCTCCGGTGGTGGATGATAAATATGTTTACATCGGTAATTTCTCCGGCAACATATATGCTTTGGACAAGCTTGATGGCAATATGGCCTGGAAATACACCACCGATTACTGGATTGTCAGCTCACCGGCAATCTGGCAGGAGAAGCTGTTTATCGGTAGTTCTGATTCTTATCTATATTGTCTTAATAAAGATGCGGGCGGTTTGATCTGGAAATTCAAAGCGAATAAAGATATAGCCTCGACACCGGTAGTGGACACTATATTGAACCGCGTTTATTTTGGCAGTCACGACAGCACTATCTACGCGGTCGATATCGAATCCGGCCAGGCGGTCTGGACTCATCGTGTCGGCGATATCATCTATTCTTCCCCGGCTTTGTCAGGCGATCGCATTTTCTTCGGCTCGCTCGATTCCACGTTTTATTGCCTGGATACATCGACCGGCCGGGAGATCTGGCGTTTCCGTACCTATGATGATATCTACTCCAGCCCATCCATTGCCGGAGACAGAGTATATTTCATTTCGTATGACAGAAATCTTTACGCCCTCAACCTGCAAAACGGAATACTCGAATTTATATTTGAGATGCAAGGCCCATCCAATTCAACGCCGGCAGTCTATGGCGAACGCTTGTTTTTCGGCGATTTATCGGGTAACCTGTACGCTCTGGGGCGGCCGTTTAAGAGACGGCAATAATAATCGATACCTGCCCGCGCCGTCGCTTTCCAACCGCGCGCCATCCACTTGCTTAAGCGCCTGACGCAACTTGTAAATATATTTCACCTGATTATTGCCGCTATCGAGAAAGCTCTTGTCCAGCCAGCCATCGGGGTGATCGGCGTTATAGAGCTTATGCAAATACGTGTACAATCTGGGTTGAAGGTAAATTACAGTATCGCCGATAACCACTTCATATTTAGCTCCCACTTTTTTCGCTCTAAGCGGTTGTTTGCTGTCAATTGGCTTCTCAACATCCGGTGTAACAGAGTCCGTTTCAAATTTCAGGCATTTATCGTAAAGCTTTTTAGCGATTGATTCAGGAATAACTGTCGAAATCATATCGAAACCGGCGTTCATAATATCAGCCGGCGAATAGATCTCTATTTGATTTAGCCGCAAAATGAAATCCCGTTCCAGCATCGGCGCTTTAAGGCGGGCCAAAATTAAGCCGCTTTCAGGCAAACCATGATACAGACATTCGGCCAGACCAGCCAGTTTGGTTTTCTGTTTTTTATCAAGTCCGGCGCTTGCCCCAATATCGGCGACAGCCCCCAATATATTCGAGTAAAACTCGCCGATATGTTTAAGCCGTCCCCAGCCGCTTGAATATTTCGTTTCAAGCTCGATTGTCGGTATCGGCTGAATCGAATCAGCCAAAAACGTCATTGTCTTTATTCGTGAGGGATTGATTTCATGAGGGCTATCATTGATTAAAGCAATCAATGGCCCACGCGCTGTTTCCTCATATCTGCGCAGTAGCTCATCGATAAATTCGCGGTCATAATAATCAAAATAACGCGATGATTTATACCAAACAAGTTCCTGTCGGCATTCGGGGATATCGGTCAGATAGAAAAGCCAGCTTAAGAAATTATCCGCCAGTTTATATTCCGTAAAACCCTCTTTTATAGCGGCGGCGGTGTTCAACTGTATATTATGGCCGACTGCCGCCCTGCCCAGATCGGTGCAGACCAGGCGGCAGCCTTTAAGTGTGATAAAGCCATGCATATTCAAGAAATCGATTATTCTGGTAGGTATGCTATTCTCAAAGCCTTCACAATATCCGCGTAGACTGCATTTCAGTAAATCGCGGGCGTCGTTATAATCTTTAATCAAGCCGCAACTGATTAAGCTCAAAGCCAGGCCGGCCAGTTTCTCCGTATCGAACAACTGAATCATGGGTTCGGCTGAACTATTGATATAGCTTTCCCTGATACATTCTCGATTGCCTTCATCACTGGCGATAATAATAGCCCGCCCGAAATCATCCCCCTTGCCGAACCGTCCGGCCCGCCCGGCGATTTGATTATAATCATCCATCAGAAGCGGCCTTAATACCGGCCGGCCATCGAAACTGTCATAATATTTCGCCGGTTCGATAAAGACATTTTTCGATGGCAGATTAACGCCCAGCGCCAGAGTAGTCGTGCAAACCATCGCCCGGATTTCGCCGGAACGGAAACCGGCCTCGATTATTTTCCGGTACGTTAAATTTAAATCGGCGTTATGGAATCCGACGCCGTGCTTCAGGCAATCAATCAAGGCGGCTTTTTGAAGCGTATCCGGCAAATCGGATAATTGATTCAGGGTGATCTCGGCTGAGGGCAAGGAAAGATACTCCGATAATTTGGAAGCCAGGTCATG
>CAZFSN010000066.1:0-4691 GCA_964521815.1 uncultured Ignavibacteria bacterium
AGTATCGAGTTTCCAGAAAAATATCCCCTTGGGTTGATAGCATAAGCCTAAATATGCCATATACCGCATTTTAGCCCAGATTGGTTTTCGTCTTTACTCGCCATAAGAACAGCCATTATAGCCATTATCGCAGAACCAGTATTGCGGCGTGTACATCCAGCCGGTCGTGACAGTATCATAGTCATCAAGAAGCGTCCTTATAGTATCACAGTGATAGGCCAGGTACTAATCCAAATGTAGCTGGAGTCCGTGTTCGCCGGTCGCGTTGGCTTTCCCAAAATATCACTTGCGATTAATATATAGTCATAATATAATTGGCAATGTATAAATAAGGCTTAAAACCTCAAGTTCGGCAGGATAAAATGGCAAAATCAATAGTCGGTGATTTAATCGCTAAACGCGGAATAGTTTATGCCCCGATAAACCGGGCCGGCGTCCTTCTTTTGTTTTCCCGGCTTCTGGATGAGTTTGATATGCTGGTGGAAGAAACGGCGGAGGATTGCAGTTATGTGGTGGTTCGCCGGCGAGTCGATAGCGGCTGGGAAAGGGTTACGATATTTCTTTCTTTTAAAAGTTCGGATTTCAATGATAGCGCGGCCAATGATAATGACTTTCTAATATGTTGGCGTCATGATCGGCCCGATTGCCCGCTGAAGGTCTTTGAATTAAAAGCCTTATTCGAGGGTGGAACGGATGAGAAAAAAGCCGATGAAGCCGCTCAAACCGGTGATAGCGAAGTTTCCCCAAACAAGTCGATGGCTGATATTTTGCCCGAAAATTCGAGCGAACTCTTAATCAATAGAGCAGTTACGCGGGAGCGTTTCGAAAAAGCCATCGGCGACCTCGATGAGAAAATCAAGAATATTTTCCCGGGTCAAACATAGTTCTTGATTTTTTAAAATAATTGATTAATTTGTATGCGGTAGTCTTCACGGATTGCCATGGATAACTTCGCCCTAAAAGGCGTTGAATTGAATCATTAAGCATAGTTAAATCTGACGAATTGAAGTGGTAGTAAAAGTAGCCGGTTGGATTTTAGCCTTAGGCAAACGGTTGATTGCCAGTTCTCACTTTTATAGCGGGATTGGCATAACCTATTTCTTGGCGCCGCCGGCTATGATGGTTTTATCTTCGCGAATAAACCGACAAATCCATCGTCATGAGGAGGCCGGATGAAAAGGCTGTTTTTGGCAGTATTGACCCTGGTGACCGTTATAGCGTGCGCAAATATAGTTTTCTGCCAGGATCCCGGCGCGATCGATTCGTTGGCATTTGGCAATCCGGATGGATCGCCGTTGGCGGTTTATATCGATAATAATATTACTGTTCCGATATGGCTTAAGTGTGATGAGAATATCGCTTTCATACATTTTTGTTTAGCTACCGAAAACTCGTTTATCGCCGAAAGAAGGGGGGTCACCCTTCAAGGAGTTCTTCAACAATGGGACTTGACGGGGACTTTGCCGGTTGATGGCTGGCCCCGGGCCGGTTTGACTTCCCAGTCAGTTGTCGGTATTGCCGATTTTTCCTTGACGGAGCCGAACTATATCAACACTGCCGGCGGCTGGGTGCAAGTCGGAGCTTTTTTGATGAGAACCGATGATGACCCTGATTTAATGGGCCAACTAAGCCAATTACTGGCAGGGGAAGACCCGTTGGAGGGTATCACCTTAATGTTTGATGAATTCTGGACACCGATTGTACCGATCATGATCTGTTCGAATCTGGAGTTTCAAACTAATCGCCCGCCGGTGGTTACATCCCCCACTGATAACGCTATAGTTCATGTTAATTGCCTTTATCCTTTTTCAATACCCGTTATTGCGACTGATCAAGACGGTGATGATATTGTCTTGAGTGTGGATTTCCCCTATTCTAATTATCAATTCACGGTAGTGGAAACCTATCCCGGTTATGCCCATTATTTATTTTCCTGGACACCGCCGGAAAGCTGTTACGCCGTGTTGGATATTAATATCACGGCGACTGACGTGCACGAGACCGATTCGGAAAGCGATGTGAACCTGGATGTCAGCCCCGTGACCGTAATTGCCTCAAGCGATACGACGTTGCCTGGTTATCCCGCCGTCGTAGATGTCAATTTGGTCCAAAGCGGCGACAACTCCAATGTAGGCAGTTTTAGTTTGACATTCGCCTGGGATCCCAGCACTTTGATGCTTCAAGATATCGAATTCAGCGATGAGTTGACTGAATGGGATTATTTGCACAGCGCTGAAAATCCGCTCGGGCCGGGTTCTTTAAGATTGATTGGCGTAGCCAATATGACAGGGATCAATATATCACCTTTTAAGCAGGGCGTTCATCCTTTGGCCACCCTTTATTTTATCAGTGCCCCCGATCCTGATCTTGGCGGACTTTACTCGCCGCTCGAAATGCCGACCGATGATTTTTCATGCAACGTCCTGTCCGATTCCACCGGTTATCTGGTTTATCATCCGATGCTTGATGAAGGCGGGGTTTTATTCATAAACTCTGGCGATATATTAATCGGTGATATTAATCTTAATCATCTGCCATATGAGGCGGGGGATGTCATCGCTTATATAAATCACTTAACGGATCCGGCGCGATATCCCTTCAATATAACTCAACGTTTTGCCTCCGATTGCAACCAGGATGGATTAACTGAGACGATAGCCGATCTGGTTTTTATGCTGAATATACTCAATGGCGGCGGACTTACATTTGACCACGGCGGTCAGGTAGCCGAAGCGAATATAAACCTGGACATTTCCGGGTCGACTATTACAGCGGAAATTCAAAGCGAGGCTGTAATCGGCGGAGCGCTCGTAAAAATTAAGCATACGGGAACCGAACTCGACCGGATTGCCGCCCCTGAAGGTTCGGAAATATATTATAACGACGATGGCGATATTCTAACTGCGGTAGTTTATAGCCTCGATATGAATCGGGGACTAAATTCTGGTATTCTATCGGCAAATGTTATCGAAGGCAACCCGGAAAATATCACGATTGAATATTTTGATGTTTCCGATATTCACGGAAACTTATTGAAAAAGTAAAATGCACCCATCAGGCCAAATGCGAGGTCTGATCTTTTGATTCCCAGATACATCCATGCGACCCCTGCCGGTTTGACCGGCAGGGGTTTTATATTAAATGACATATTCGCTGATTTAGATTAGCGGATCAATGCTATACAAGCGCCGCTTCTTCTTCCGCGGGAACGGGCGTTTCTCCGGATGTATCAGCCGCGTTTTCATCGATTGTCGGCGGTGTCGATTCGGGCACTTGTTCGGGGGACTGTCCGGCATTGATATATTTATCCATGACAGAGCCTGTGGCTTGTTCCACTTTATCAAAAAACGCGTTGACATGGCCAATCAAAGCCTCTCTCGATTGATCCAGATATTGTGATTCGATCCCGAGTTGTTGTGACAGATTATCGAAGAAGCCGTTAATCTTATCGATGATTTTGTCCTCGGCGCCATTGAGGTATTCATTGACGAGTCCGAAAAATTGTCCGATTAAATCGCCGGGCACTTGCTGATTATCCACCAGCGATTCGGTGGTGTTGATATAACTTTCGATATCGCCGGTTTTATCCAATTCGGCTGCTTGAGAGTTGTACAAATTCAATGATTTGAAATTGAATGAGAAATCCTGCGTGTAGCGCATCGCCAATTTTTGCGAAACCCGCATGAAACCATCGCCTGATTCTTTTCTCATCCTGAATCGGGTCTTTTCGCTTTCCCGGTAGAACATCGCGGCCTCAAAATTGCGGGCTTGCATTTTAATAGCCATTGCTTGTTTTTGACGAGTTTTTATTTTGGCTGTTTCGACCCCGATTGGTTCGTTAGTCTGATTATCCCCGGAATTTGTCTGGATAGTCTCAGATGTTGCAGCTTTCGCTTTAAGATCGACATGCAACCCGATATTCAGGTTGGTAAATGTCGCGCTGTCGAGTTCGCCATCCTGGGCGTCCTCTGCCAGACGGGAAATAGTTTGTTCGAACTGGGCCATGTTGAAATTCAAATTTAGATCGACCCGATCAAACCATTTTTTCTCGGTTTGCACGGTTTCAGTTTGATCTTGAGGTTGATCTGACGGTTGCGCGGAGGCGGGTTGATTAAGCAACGCTTTTAACAAAGTCTCCGGCGTATAGACACCGCCGGGTAAATTGTCGGCGGTAGCCGGTGTCCGGGTTGCTTGAGCCTTTTCGATAGTGTCTGTGACCGGTTTGGTAACGCTTTTCGAAAGCGCACTGTCCGGCGCCGAATCGGTACTCTGTGATGATTCCGGCGCTGTAGGGGAAGGCGTTATTGATTTTTTCCCGTTCAGTCCGTGATGATTTCGTAATAAATCAAAGCCGGTAAAATTTCTGAAATGTAAATTATTAAAGATTCCGTAAAAATCCCTATTACCGAACATAAACCCTCCTTGGTTTCGGCAGTCTTAGAATATGTATCGGAGGTTTAGATAAATTTTAAAGCGGTTTGAAACGATTTGTATAAGTCAATCAATTATTTTTCTTTCAAATCGCGAGGGGAAAAGCAGTTACACGGAAAACAGACCATTGCCATGAATTAGGATTTTACAAGCGTTTAGTCAATCCGTGTAATTCGGCAACAATTGCATCATGCGCGGATTCCTATATTTTTAGCCGATATTCACCAAACGCATAGCTTTAAAAAAAGGCGCCCCGATAA
>CAZFSN010000066.1:4791-14437 GCA_964521815.1 uncultured Ignavibacteria bacterium
AGGCGCCCCGATAATCGGGCGCCTTTTCATTTCATTATTTATTTGATTTTACTATTCATTTATTGTCGGTGTTGATGTCAGGTTCAGGCTTTTGTCCTTGAACTTGTCGAATGAAAGTATCAGCGCCCCTAGCCCTGAAGCCAGAGTTAACAGCGCGACTATCCAGCCTATGACCGGTATTAAAATTAATCCGGCCAGGACGATTATCCCGATTATCAGATTTAATAACCATGACCGTTTCTTGTCGGCATTTACCAGCCCAACAATCAAACCACCCGCGAACTGCGCGGCGAAGATAGCGCCGGCAAACCCCAGTAGGCCGAAGGCAAATATTATCAGAAGACCAAGAGGCATACCGATGATCGTAACGGTCGTTAAAATAGTGGCCAGGGGAAATAGTAAAATAAGTAACAGGCCTAAACCCAGGGATATCCAAAACCTTTTTTCCAAAGTGCTGACCGTTTTTAGGGCCATGTTTTTGTTTAAACTTATTATTACGATTCCGCAGACGATCAAGGCTAAAAAGATACCGGGAATAATCAGGCTGTTACTAAAAAGGAGAGTGACGATGAAAATTATCAGGCTGCAGATAAAATTAAAGATCAGGAACGAATACAGTAAATATGTAATAGGTTCAAAAGCGTGATAGACCTGTTTTTTCTCATCTTTTTCGGATTTGGTCCAGGTTGTTTGGCCATTTATAATTACACTGTCTTCGATTTTGGTCTTTTCCGGCGATTTATAAGTTAAGTCGCCTTCAATGACAGTATTGGGTTTTATTTCAAGTTCTTTGGCCTGAATATCGAGATTGCCTGCTATCGTGCCGGCGATAATCACATGTTCGCCGTATATTTTAAGGTTTTCCCGGACATAACCTTCGAATTCTATAATGCCGCCACTGATTAGCGCGTCCTTGCCTATTCTGGCGCCCGGCCCGACATTAATATTTTGCCCGAAAGCGATCAGATTGCGGCCGATTGGGGCATTGATATCGATAGTCTGGGCGAAACAACGCACCGAGCGGTCAACCGGGCCTTTGATTATTATCCATTTGGCGGCCCAGTTAATATTTCCCAGAGAAGTACCGGAGAAATCGAGTTCCTGGCTGCCGCCTACCAGATCGCCGGCTATTTCCGATTGAAAACTGATTTTATTGCCGCCAATAAAAATATCATCATCATATTTCGCGTCGCTCTGGAAGTTTTTATTGTCGGTACCGATAAAAATCGAAGCGTAAGACGAGCAGGACAGAAAAATCGCCAGGCTTAAAATCGCTAATGTGTTTTTGAACTTCATTTTGACCTCCAAACTTCATTACGGATTTTATTAAATATTGTTACAATATCGGGTTGATGTAAAGAGAAATCTTGCGCTTGTTGGGCAGGCGGGTTATATTAAAATAATGGCGGGAGAATTTAAAAGATACGATACCTATCCTTTCAGCCGGATAATACCACGTTGGATTTTAGGTTTCGCGGAAATTTGTCTATCAATCTATTTGGTGATAATGTTTAAAACAAACCTGGGATTGGCGTTTGGCGCTTATTGGGTTTTTTCATTATTCGTTTTATTGCCGCTGATCAGGTGTACCAAATGCTATTATTACGGCAAACGCTGTAATACGGGTTGGGGATTATTGGCCGGTTTCGCTTTTCCCAAAAGCGAAGAAAAATATTTTCATGCCGGCTACGCCCTGACTATCCTGATGTGGCCTCTAAGGTTGCTGCCCATGGCTATCGGGCTTTTAGGCTTAATCGGCGACCTGACCTTTATCCCCGATGGATTGTTCGGTATCTATTTGCTTATTATAATCATACACCGCCTATATTATCGATCTTTTAATTGCCCGGTATGCCATCAACAAGAACGCTGTCCTGTATATAATCCGCTTATTCTTAAACAGGAACCGGTACCGGCCAATAAAAGCAATTGAACGACCATTAACGGGCTAATTTATGATAGGCCGGCGTTATATCCGGCCAATTTTATTTGGACTTTATCTACTTCAATGGATTTTTGATAGGCATAAGTAATATTAGTAATAATAGTTAAAGCGCATATATTCGTTTTGCAACAGTCGTGAATATTTGATAGATTTTTTGAAAAATCGAATAAAAGAATGACCCCGAAACTTATCAGATGAACAATTACGCCGATATAGAAAATTGACAAGAGAAGAGTGTATAATACCGCGAAAATAGGTTTTGGGAAAAATGGATGAATTGATAAGAAGTCTTGATAACAAATCAGACAACATCAATATCGCTTCCGAATTAAAGAAATTTAATCTTGATTTTGATTATAAGGGAATCGGGCAAGACCAGTCATCGGAAGGTGGGATTGGTTATGATGATCTGGCTACACTTTATGATGTGAGCCAGGCGGTCAATTCTACTCTCATTTTAGATGATATTCTCGATATAGTGATGACCCGCTCGATCAAGCTTCTCAATGCCGAGCGGGGTTTTTTAATGTTGCTGGATAATTGTGGCAAGCTTCAATTCAAGACCGCTCATAATATCAAAAAAGAACAGCTTGATTCTCAGGATATGAAAATTTCCACCACTGTGGCTGACATGGTTGTCAAAACCGGTCAGGCTGTTTATACATCGGACGCCCAAATCGATGACAGGTTTTCCCAAAAGGCTTCCATTATCGATTTAAACATACGTTCGGCTATGTGTGTGCCTTTAAAAATCAAAAAAAGCGTTATCGGCGTATTATACCTGGATAATTCTTCTCAGGCGAATATTTTTCTCAAACAGGATTTGGCCCTGTTTGAGATGTTCGCGGCCCAAGCCGCTCTGGCAATACATAACGCCCGATTATATACCGAGGTACTGGAACTTCAGAAGTATCAGCAGAATATTTTCACCAACACGCCCGTGGGGATTTTGGTTGTCAATACTGATGGCATGATTACGACTGTTAATGAAACCTTGGGCAAGATATTCGGCAAGATCGGCTGGGCAAAACTTCCATCCGATAATAATGGATTAAATACTTTGCCTTTGATAAAGGCTATCCCGGAAGCTTATTGCCAAAATTTTATCGAGACAATCGCCAAAGCAGATGTCGACCCGGTCGAACTGTCGAGATTAAGCGTCGACAATAACGGCGAGGAATATGTGCTGAAAGCCAAGTTCTGCCCTTTCGAAAATTACCATGGCGAGCCTGCCGGACATATTATTTTAATTGAAGATATCACCGAACAGGTGGTCATGGAACAATATCTTATCTTATCGGAAAAATTTATCGCCAAGGGGGAGATGGCCGCCGCCATAGGCCATGAACTTAATAACTATCTGACCGCTATTTCGACGAACGCCCAATTACTGGGTATAAACTTGTCGAAAGGCAGCTATAACGATATCGAGGGCAAAGTAAAAGTAATCATGGAAAACGTCGATCATATCAAGCGTTTTACCGATGGTTTAATGGATTATAATTCGCTTGAATCCAAACCCGTTCCGTATGATATTCACCGTTTAATAGAAGATCTGGTATTTTTTGTCCATCCCCAACAGGCATTCAAGCGCGTTATCTTTGATATCGATATACCTTCGGATTTGCCCAGGATATTTATCGATGTCGGTCAGGTTCATCAGGTCTTGTTGAATCTGTTTATTAACGCGGCCGATGTTTTTACCGAACAGGGCAATGACTCGGGCGAAATTTCAGTCAGAGCCGCGGTGCTTCCCGGCGATGACGTAGTCCGGATCACGGTCGCCGATAACGGCACGGGTATCGATGAGGATATCAAGGCGAGAATATTCGAGCCGCATATAACATCCAAGAAAAACGGCCATGGTTTTGGTTTATGGACATGTCAGCGAATCGTTAAAAATCATGGCGGCAGTATATCGGCATCAAACGCCCAGGGCGGCGGGGCTGTTTTTGAAATAACTCTGCCGATAGCCCGAGCTTCAGATGATTGATGATTTTACTAATGATTTCGAATTATTAAATAAGATTGGCGAAGGCGGATTAAGCACTATATGGAAAGTACGATCAAGGAAATCCGATGAGCTTTTTGCCTTCAAACAGATTAAAGCCTCAAGCGATTCCGATCTTCAAGCCTTAAAATCCGAGTATCGTTTTTTAAAATTTCATAGGCATCCCGGTCTGATTAAAACTTATGGATTTTACTCGCTGAACGATCGGCCCGGTTTTGTCATGGACTATCTGCCCGGACCCACGCTAGCCGATAATTGCGGAAAACTCGAACCGGAAGATTTACTGAATAAAATCGCCGAAATCCTCGAAACCGCCAATTTCGTATATCACTGCGGCTACATCTTTAATGACTATAAGCCCCATAATTTTGTCTATAATACGGAGGGCAGACTGATACTTATCGATTTCAATCTTATCGGGCCGCGCGGCGAGAACGGCGGCAAAAAAAGCGGGACACTTGGCTACCTCGCTCCCGAGTTAATGACCGGCCAATCGGCTTCACCGGTCTCCGATATTTATTCTCTGGGCGCGACATTTTATGAACTGGCTACCGGCCGAATGCCGTTTTCGGCGCCCGATGAAGGAGCGCTCATCAAACTTATGACCGAATCGGTTCCGGATAAACCGGAAACACCGAATGAGTTGTTGAATCAGACGATCATGAAAATGCTCGCCCTTTCGCCAAACGCCAGGCCCGCCTGTCCATTCGAGGTTGGTAAACTTCTGGGGCTTGAAAAAGAGTTTTCGGAAGCGATTACACGCAATATCAAAAGCTATTTATATACCGGTTACCGGCCCTATGTCAGAGAATTTGCCCAATCGATATTGGCAAAAAAAGATGCTCACCAGCCCGCGGTGGTTGTTTCCGGAAATGACGATGAGCATCGAAATTTCCTGGACCAAGTCGCAGCTTTGCTCAAAATTGAAGACGATTCGGTCGCAGTTCAGATTAGCACCGGAAGTCCCGATATCGAATCACCGGCCGAGTCATTATCGTCGATATCTCTTATCGATTGTCAGAATATCTTGAACGAAGATATCATTAATTTGACCGAAACGGTCTGCGGCGCGGACTCTCGCCGGGCCCCGGTAATTTTATTTGCCCACTCGATTGACCTTCAGCAATATGAAGATAGAGTCAAAATATTTTCATTGCCGGACGAGGTTGATTATACCTCGAAACATATAAACTTCGCCTTGAAGAATTATCAAGTTTCAAATAACTTTGTTGATAGAATGAAAGCTTTGGCCGATGGCGATTCCGAGGTGATTTTCGCTTATATCGAGTATCTTTTAACCGGCGGTTATTTAAAATTCGGGCCAAACGGATGGCAGGAGATGAAGGAATTTGAATACTCAATACTACCGCCAAAATTAAAAATAACCCTCAATGACAGGTCTGCACATTTAGATACCGAGTCCGCCGACCTTTTGCAATGGTCGGCCATCCTTGATTATCCGGCCGATAACTCGATGTTGACCTCTATAGCCGACCTGGACCCGGATAGGCTTAATTTAGTATTAAAAAGATTATTGATTGAAAGATGGCTAAAAGAGCGCGATAGCCGTTATCGGATTTCAGGTCGGGCGAAACAAAGAGCTATTTATGAAAGCATCTCGCCGGACCGGCGGCGATTACTTCATAAGCAAGCGGCGGGCTGGTTCAAGGAAAATAGACCGGCCGATATCGAAAACCTGGCCCGGCATTATTTCGCGGCGGAAGATTATGTTGAAGCATCGCGCTATAATTATTTGGCGGCTTTAAAGCATTATGATAATTTTAATTTCAACAACGCCAGAGAGTTCATTGAAATCGCTGAAATGGCAATTTTACGCATTGGCTCAGGCAAACAACCGGTCCAGTTGAGTATTGATATCTATATGCTTGCCGGTAATATAGCCAAGGCATTGGCGGACAATAGCAAAGCCGAAGAAAAATATTTGGCCGCGGCTGCTTCTGCCGATGAGATAGATTCGAAAGAATCGTTGGCGACCGCATATAAAAACCTGGGCGCCTTGTACCGTTTGCAGCAAAAGACATCCAAATCGATAAAGTTTTCTACCGAGGCTTTAAAACTTTATGATATTGCCAAAGACCTTTCTCATCGGGCGGCCTGCCTGAATAATATTGGCCTGGCTTATTGGACATCGGGTAATTACGAACAGGCATTGAAGTATTTTGAAGAGGCTTTAAAAGCTAATGAAGAATTGGGTAATCTATCCGAGCAGGCCAAGATCTATAATAATATAGGTATTATCTATGACATTACCGGCCGGACCAATGAGGTCCTGGACAAATTTAACCTGGCGCTTGATTGCGCGGTCAAGGTTAAAAATCCCGAATTGGAAGCAAAATTTTTAGGCAATATCGGTTTCTTTTTCCTGAATTCCGGAAAACCTCAAAAGTCATTGGATTACTTAATAAAAGGTTATGATTTGGCCGTCAAGATAGGCAATAATCATGAGCAATTAAACACTATATCTAATATCGCCCTGGCTTATCATAAAACGGGTAATTTCATCAAATCGGCTGAAGCCAATCAAAACGCCCTGGAAATAGCGGTTTCCTTAAACCATGAAATGTTTCAGGCTCAATCCAGTCATCTGCTCGTCAGAGATTGTATCGCGATGGGCAATTACAAATTGGCGGCGGAGATGTTGGCCCGGGCGCAAAATATATGTTCTTCACTTTCGAATCCGGAATTGCTGATAGAAATCCTTCATACCAGTATTGAACTTGAAATGAAGTTAGGCGATTTCAAAGCCTGCGGGAAACTTATCGATCAATTGCGCGATCGGCCCGGTATAACCAATCAGCAGAAATTGAAGGCCGAGCTTTTACGGGTTAAATTGGCTTTTAGCCAAAACGAAGCCGGCGCGCCGGCAATGGCGGAAAATTTGTTGAATAAATGCGAGCGCACCGATTTTATTGAAATCACAGGTTCGGCTATCCTTGAACAATGCCGATTTCTTTTAAAATTAGACAAGCCGGCTGAGGTATCATTATTACTTAATAAGTATCTCAAACTCGATATTAATGATACTATTATTAATCTTGAACATGATTTGATTAAAGCGGAGTTTTTACTAAAACAAAGAGAGTATGATGGGGCCCTGGAATTAATCGGTCATGTTCAGCAGAAAGCCAATGACTCGGGATGTTTGCCGATACTGTTCGAATCCGCGGTTTTAAAAGCGATGGTATTTTTAGGCTGCAGTAAAGAATCGTTAATGGCCAAAGCGATCGGCCAGGCTCGGGCTATATTTCAATCAATTAATAACGCGTATCCGGATACAAAGGATAAGGGTTTGATGACTGAATTGCCGATTGTAAAGACGTATCATGAATTGGCCGATAAAACAAAAGCTATAGCTTTAAATAAAAACAGAATCGCTCCATAAGAGAAAACCGCCTGTGAGGCAGGCGGTTTTCGAAGCACACGAGATCAAAATGAGATCAAGAGTCCGCTCCGGAATATCCGGCTGGGGCGATTCTGTCTTCCAATTCTTCGATTAACAGGACGATTTCTACCATGCAATCACCTCCTTTTGGGTTTGGAGTTGCTTAATTATGAAACAATATCTTATTAAATTCATATGTCCACAATCCCACTAATTAACATAAAAATCCTTTTTAGCGCATTTGTCAAGGGAAAAATGCAAAATATTACAATAAATGTGAAAACAAATTCATGTTATCCCGAAAATTGTCAATAAAACGCCCAAAGTGGCGATTTTTAAAAAAAATTTTGCTGTTGCTACTTTTTTCCTTGACATTCAAGTTAATCGATATATATTTGCATTGTGTGGAGTAGTTCCACTTTTAGCTTCAAGCAGTAATGCTTCGGGAGAGTTTGTGTTAACAGGTAGTAGTTCTTCAATATCTGAATAGACCTCGGTAGTGATGTCTAGACACGAGCTTTTTGCTGTTCTTTGATTTAAGTGTAGGATGTTTGGAAGTAAACAATAACTCTGTTTCGAAATCAGGAAAAAATCGACTTCAGGGGAGTGCGTCTGTGCTACATCAATATAATACTTCAATTTGTCGAAACGATAATGAGTTATTAATATTTTGTTAATATGGCGGAGTCTATTAAGGTACGTTTTGCAGAGGGCTTATGAAGCAAATAGTTAAAGGTTAACAAAAACTTTAACCGAGAATTAAGTTCTCAAAAACGGGGAGAGACTTTATGACAAGGCTCGTTGGAATTATCCTGGGGATCCCATTAATAATCACCGCTTTCGCGGGTTCGGCTTTTGCCGATTGCCACTTCTCATTATGGCCAAATAATTGTGCCATTGATCGTGATGCTTCGATTACTTTCAGCATCCCGGTATTTTTACTTAATGATTGCAATATAGGCGGTATTCAACTTGAAATTATAACCGATCCGGCGGTCGCGATTTTGCCTATTGACATTGATTTTACCGGAAGTCGAATAGAATATTGGGAATTCTTGATGGATACCACCAGCAACGATTCCATTACCCGGCGCTTTGTCGGAGTGGCTAATTGGCCGGGTGGTCCGCAAACGCCCCCGCTTGATACCGGCAACGGTCTCTTGTTTAATATAATATTCGGATTTGGCTGTAATTACCTGGAAAACTCGAACGTTATTTTAACTTTTAATGATGTCGTTATAACGGACAGCACAGGTTATATAATTTATGATGATGTTAGTATCGGCAATAGCCAGATATCTATTGGCGATGACGTCAGTCCTTATCCGCGCGGCGACGCCAACTGCAACGGTTCCTTAACCGGCCAGGACGTGACTTATCTGGTGAATTTTTTCCGGGGCACGCAGGATTGCGCCTGCAGCCATTGCGCCGGCGATGCAAACGGCGACGGCCTCATAATCGGAGGCGATGTGACTTATTTGGTCAGATTTTTTTCCGGATTCGGACCGAGGCCAAGAGATTGTGATTAATTGTTACTTTTTTAAATAAAACCTGATTTCCTTGAAGGAGGTGATGGATAGGGATAGAACCAAGGTACTATTACTTTAGAGGGGAAAGAGGAAAAGGATTTCCTCGACAAGAAAATGTGCGTGTTAATCATAACACCCATCGTGTTTGTTTGAAGGAGTAAAGAATGAAAAAACTTTTAGCATTAGTATTTATGGTGTTTCTCGCTGTGGGCGTGTATGCGGATAATACAGTGTTCTACAATGTCGGTACACCGGATGCTTCCCAACTGACTGTCAGCCCCGGCAAATGGGTCGAGATACCAGTCTGGTTCCATGCAGATCCGGCCGAAGTCTATGTTGAAAACGTCAGCTTCCCGCTGGGCTGCAAAATGGCCTACCTCGACACTATCGATGTCAATGGCGGCCACTGGTACTATAATATAGACCTATGGGGTATCAAAGAATTCAAGAACTACAACTATGACGATACGCCGGCACCGGATTTCCCGAATATTGCGGGCTATTTCAGCTATACCTTCGGTGGCTCTGCCAGGTACCTTTCTCCTACGGTGGAAGGTCTCAATACAGATCTTCAGGTAAAGATCATCTCTTTTAGAGTTCACACCGAAGATACCGTGGCTGTCGACCAGACTTTCACCGACCTTCTGATTGCCGGAATAGATCCCAAACAGGGTCCGCTTAACTCCGGTGATACTACCGGCTCGATCTCCTATCCTATTGATTTTACGGGATGCCCGATTTATTTTTCTCCAAACCAG
>CAZFSN010000067.1:0-14347 GCA_964521815.1 uncultured Ignavibacteria bacterium
GCTTATGGTTCGCCCACAACGTTCTATTGCCCAGAGCAGAACCTCTTCTTTTACCGCTACTCGACTCATTGAAAACCAACATTCTTTAAAGATTATTATAAATAAATTACATTATTCTTAATTGTTTTGCAAGAAGTTTCATAAATTCAATAACAGAAGCGGGCAACTCTATCTTTATTATAATACTCAGTAATAAGATAAAAATATATAATTCTTTTACAAATGTTTGGTGCTTACAGCTCTCCCCAAATCTCCATCGCCCTGTCCCCGGCCTGGTCAATCGGGACTTTCTCGACTGACATGTCGCGGCGGCGGACTATTTCGATTACGCCCTCTTTCAGGCCGCGGTCGCCGATTGCGATACGGACAGGCATACCGATCAGGTCGGCATCGTTGAATTTCACGCCGGGGCGTTCATCGCGATCATCGATTAGAACCGAATAACCGGCGGCTTCGAGCTTACCGGCCAGGTTCATCGCGATTTCTTTCTGCTGGGCATTATCGAAAGCCAGCGGGATTATGTGGAAATCATACGGCGCGATTGTTTTCGGCCAGATAATGCCTTTGTCATCGTGGGATGCTTCAACCGCGGCTTGAGCGGTGCGGGTGATACCGATACCATACGAACCCATCACGAACGGATGTTCGTTGCCGTCCTCATCGGAATAGGTCGCGCCGAGGGCTTCGGTATACTTGGTGCCCAGCATAAACAGGTTGCCGACCTCGATACCGGAGTAAGCCTCCAGATGCCCCTGTCCACAGCGCGGGCAGGTCTCCCCGGCCTCGGCCTGACGGATTTCGACATACTCATCGACCTTGAAATCATCCAGGTTGACATTGATAATATGCGTGTCATCTCGGTTAGCCCCAACCACGAAATTGACCATGTTCCTGATTTCCGGATCGGCGATAATTCTCATGCTGGTCAAACCGACCGGCCCGGAGAACCCAACCTGCGCGCCGGTTAACTGCATTATCATCGCCGGTGGAGCCATTTCCAGTTCCAAACAGCGAAGACAATTTTTCAGCTTAATTTCGTTAATCGTTCGGTCGCCTCTGATAAGCGCGGCTACCGGCTGGCCATCGGCTAAATATATCAGCGTTTTCACCAATTTTTCGGCGGGCTTTTTCAGGTATTCGGTAACCTCTTCGATTGTGCGCATATCCGGCGTCATCACCATTTCTTTTTGTTTGGGCTCTTCATCGCGTCTGGGTTCAACGAACGGAATCGACTGGGCTTTCTCGACATTAGCGGCATATTCGCAATGATTGCAAGACAGGATCACCTCTTCCCCGCCGGCAGTCGTGACCGGCACCATGAACTCATGAGCGCCGAACCCGCCCATCGCGCCCACGTCCGATTCGACCATCTTGACCTCAAGGCCACAGCGATGGAATACCTTGAAATAAGCCTCGGCCATTATCTGATAAGCGACTTTCAGCCCGGCCTCATCGATATCGAAAGTGTAAGCGTCTTTCATGATAAACTCCCGGCCACGCATCAAACCGAACCGGGGCCGGATTTCATCCCTGAACTTGACCTGTATCTGGTACAAATTCAATGGCACCTGACGGTAGCTTCTGAGTTCGCCGGCGGCGATATAGGTTACCACTTCCTCGTGCGTGCCGCCTAAAACCATATCTCGCATATGACGGTCTTTCAGGCGCATCTGCTCCTTGCCGACTGTATCCCAGCGGCCGGTTTTCTGCCAGAGTTCGGCGGGATGTAGAACCGGCATGGTGATTTCAATCGCCCCGGCGGCATCCATCTCCTGACGCACGATAGTCATGACCTTGTTCAATGTTCGCTGCATCAATGGCAGATAGTTATATATCCCGGCGGTGAGTTTGCGGATATAACCGCCGCGGGTCAAAAGCTTGTGAGAAACGAGTTCGGCATCAGCCGGATCATCGCGCAATGTCGGGATGAAAGTTTTTGTCCATAACATATTGGTGTCTAACTCCTGTTTGACCTTAATATTTGCTGTATCTTATGTTAATCGTCATAAACTGGTCGATATTTATCGATGATTTTCGGGATTGCGTCCTTCCTGGCGCGTTATTAAGTCGGCTCTCCGGTAATTAACTTTATCGCGATTAAATCCATCTCCACCTCTCCCCTGGATTCCCGTGCCCTTAGGCATCCCTAACGGGACCTGCGCGGGAATGACAGTGCCGGAGGGATTGCAGCCCGAGTAGGTCAGGAGCCCTGCGCTCCTGACGAGCAAACCATAATTCAAAATACCCCCGGGCCGACTCGAACGGCCGCTCACGGCTCCGGAGGCCGATGCTCTATCCACTGAGCTACGGGGGCATTCTCCTTGCGGCTGCCGGGGCTTACCCTGCAACCCCGCTAATATTAGTTTTAACCCGACAATATGTCAAGCGGAAGATGTAAACCTTTCTGATTGATATTCAATTATTAGATCAGGAAAAATAGATTGTTTTAACGTGCTTAAATTTTATTGCACATTTCTCTAATATTTCCCAAATATATCAATTTTATTGTTAATTTTTAAGCTTAAGCGAGGGAGCTTCGAAAAGGCCAGTGCATGTCCTTAGACAACTTTGACTAGACAGCTTGGAATGAGGATGTGCGCTGACCTTTTCTCTTTATTCATGAATTTTTAGAAATATGAGGCTTTTAGCGGCGGAATAATTTCGCCTTGATAATATAGCCAACACTTACAACAAACATCAGAAGTCCGATTATATCCCAGGATAATGTGGAAATCTTAAATCCGCCCTGTACGATAATTTTCAGAACCGCGCCGCTACCCAAAATCAACGGTAAGAATATTCCTCGATTAAGCCTGGAAACAGGCCGCAGAGGCCGTTTGCGCTTGCGCCGCTCGACACGTCTTCTGGCCTCAGTGTCAAACCATAACTGCTCATCAGGATCGGCCGGCATACCGCAATTATAGCACTCATCGAAATTCTCCTCCCACTCCGCGCCGCAGATTTTACAGTATTTCTTGGCCATGCCTGAAACTATTATCGCTCCACGTTAATGTCAATAGCGATAATCCCAGTAGTATGGGATTATTCCTATAATTAAGCCATATATTACTAGGTTCAGCCACAGGCGTTGACCTTTATAAAATTTTATAACATCTTTATAATCATGCCTTTATGGCAAGTTGAAACACTCCGAACGGGGCCATCTGTTTATGGCATACCCCTTGCCTAATCTATCTGCAAAAAAGCCATTAATCACTTTTTGTAACTTTAAGGAGGGGAATGCTAATGAGAAAGTCCCAAGTTCAAATCGGGGTATTATTAATGATCGCCGCTATCGTACTTGTTATTGGCGGATGTTCGATCAATAAGCCCGAATCCCCCAGTTGGGAAACCACCTGGGATTTACCGTTGACCAATAAAACCTACACTATCGAGGATTTGATCGATGAAATGAATTCCGATGAAATCGTCTTCGACAGCCTCGGCAATCCGGGTTTTTCAATCACTCAGGATGTCGACACGATATCGGTCGAAGATAACCTGACGTCTCCATCAGTCAATCACAGCTATTCCGATTCGCTGGGCATAATCGATATCGACGCCCCAAATATGCCACCGACCAATATCTCCCTGGAAGATTTAGACATTCCAGTTATCGTCGATCAGATACCATTTGACACGTCCTTTGATATCGATGAGAACTTAAGCGCTTTCGATAATTTCGATTGGGCGCAGATCAGTCAGGGCGTAATTAATATACAGGTGGCCAATGATCTTGGTATCGACATTGATTCGCTGACAATCGTCATTTTCAATTCGAGCGATCTGGTTACGCCGCTGGGGATTGCCATATTTGAAAACGGTATTAATGATGGTCAGACATTGAACAGGCAGATTGACCTAGCCGGCGTATTATTGGAAAATGCTCTGACTTTGCGCACATACGGCGCGGTCGGCGCGCAGACTATAGGCAGCCCGTCAAATGATCTGGTCATTACGACTTCTTTCCCATCCGGTTTATCTGTCTCCGGCGCTTTGGCCGAAATACCGGGGTTTAATAAAAATTTAAACCAGGTCATTGACCTTACGGATGAATCGATCATATATGAAGCCGAAATCGATAACGGTTCGATGACTCTGCAGATTGTCAATGAAACAAATCTGCCGATGAATATCAGTTTATCAATTCCGAACTTTGAAATTCATGATGTTGCTTTTATGTTAAACGAAAGCATCAATGGCAACAGTACTTTGAATCGTGTCGTAGATCTTTCCGGGTATACATTTACGCCAACTGGAAGCTCCTCGCCGCAGACGATATCGATAGATGTTTCGGCGGAAATTATCGATTCGGCTCCGATTAGATATGGAATCAACAGCTCCGATGCTATCAGCGTTGTCGCCGAAGTTTCTGAAATCACGTTCGCGTCGGTTTTAGGCAGAATCGAACCTACAACTATTACAATCGACCCGATGAGCCAGGCTGTCGATATGCCGGAAGGTTTCGAGGACGCTCAGCTTACACAGGCCGAACTCAGAATGATCCTTTATAACAACAGCACTACCGATGTCTATGTCGATCTGCTTCTGGAAAACGAAGACGGTGACCGTAGCGTCAGCGTTCAGGATACTATCAGAGGTAAAAGCCTGCTCTCCTCAATTCCCGAGGAAACCGAAATTATCGTGACAGCTTTGACCCTCAGTTCGTTTCTAAATCCGTCGCCTCGCGAAATAAATATTACCGGCAGCGCTATCTTAAACCCGGCAGGCAATGATTCAGTCCGGATTTCCAGAGATGATTTCTTCTATGGCCAGGTGGAAATCTATTCGCCGCTGGCCTTTGCTTTAAGCGATACGGCTGATTTTGACCTTGAAATCAGCGACATCGAAATAGACACCACGGATTTACCGGATTTCGAAGAGACATTCGCTTATGGCAAAATTACCGCCACATTGACCAGCCATCTGCCGGTTGGCGCGAGAGTCGCGTTATACATAGGTACCAGCAATGACTCAACGATATTCACCAATCCTAATTCTATCGTCGTTGGACCGTTCACATTGCAAAGCGCGGTTACGGATGCCAACGGTTTCGCTATCGAGGAAGTCGCCTCGACAATCGATGACTCGCTGTCATCTTCGGATATTTCAATATTTGAAAATGAATTAGTCTATATCGCGCCGCAGGTAGAGCTTTTACCGACTGCCGCTTCGGGAAGCGTGATTCAGGGCGGCGATTATATCAATATCAACGCTACCGCCAGAATTAAAGTAAATGCCGGAGATAACCTCTGGGACAACAATAATTAGAATTTAGGAGGGGAATATACAATGACAAAGAACACTCTGAAAATAATCGTGGCCGCTATCGGCATAACTGTGCTGACTGCCGGTCCACTGTTCGCCTGGGGCGAATCGAATCCCAGAGCCATGGCTATGGGCGGCGCCTACACCGCGCTGGGTGTCGGGCTGGAAGCCTCAGCCGCTAACCCGGCCAACCTCGGTTTATCGAAAAACCGGTCATTCAGTTTGGACTTGTTTACCGTGGGACTGAGTGTAAAAAATAATAGTTTCTCGCTATCAGATTATAATGAATACACGGGCCAGTTCTTAACGGATCAAGATAAAAACGATATTTTAGACAGAATTCCGTCGGAAGGCCTGAAGCTTAATGTGCTTACCGAGGTTTCCGGAATGAATTTCTCCATCGGCCGATTGGCCTTTAATTTCAGAGGGCTGGGCGCGTCGAAAGCAAATTTCGATAAAGACCCATTCGAACTTCTGCTTTTCGGCAATGCCGTGAAATCCGAGGTCAACCTGAGCGATACCCGCGGGGAAGCCTATGCTATCGGCGACGGCGCTTTGTCATACGGTCAGCCGCTTCTAAAATGGCAGGGCGGCGAATTGGCTGTCGGCGGTACTTTCCACTACCTGTATGGTATAGCCTATGAAAAAATCATCAACGCGGAGGGCGGAGTAGCCACGACCGACAATGGCTTTGTCGGCAACGGCGAAATGATCGTGCGATCAGCTCTCGGCGGTCACGGAACCGCTTTCGATTTGGGCGTAGCCCTTGTATTCCAAAACAACTGGGTGTTTTCAGCCAGTTGGCAAAATATTTATTCGAAGATTAACTGGAATAAAGAAACGGAAGAAAGGCTCTATACATTCGATATGCAGCCAATTACTTTCGATGATATGGCCAATGAGGATTCTGACTCTTTAGTCGAGTCAAACGATACGACATATTCTATCGCCGGTTTTTCCTCCACTGTACCGACTGTCGTTAAACTGGGTTTGGCCAGGTCCTATAAAAAGCTAACCTGGGCGCTCGATTGGGAACAAGGCACATCATCGGGAGCCTCGCAAGCGATAACCCCCCGTATATCGGCTGGTCTGGAATACAAACTGGTAGGTTTCTTCCCAGTCCGGGTAGGAACATCATTTGGCGGCGACCGCGGGTCGATCTATTCAACCGGTTTCGGTCTGTATATGGGACCGGTTCATCTTGATCTGGCCGTAGCCAATAATGGGTCGTTCAGCCCCGGCAAGACCAAGGGCATCCATTTCGCGTTCGGTATGGGCTTAAGATTCTAAGTCCGGCCAGGCCGGGGGCATGAAATGAAAATTTGGAAGATAAGTAAAGAAAATTGGGATAATGAAATGAGCGCAAGCGTGACTAAAACAGATCGTCGAGACAACTCAGCCAATTCGCCTGATGAAAAAATATCAAGGCTGCCGGTTATTCTGTCGGTCATGATAATACGGCTCTTGCTGAATATGTGCCTTATCTCGACCGCTTATGCCATGCCGCCTTATATACATGATGGCCTGGGCAAAGTCAGCGGTGAAGCGTTCTCGAATTCTTATTATCTCGATAATAAGGCATTGTTATCAAGTCAAGGGGTCGATGCCCCCGGCGACCTCTTGATAAAACATCAAACCGATGATGGCTTAGCCAAAGCAAGCGTATCCGGAAACCTAAATATTCTGACTATTTTGGTAGATTTTTCTGATAAGATCGCCCAAGCGCCGGCTATATTCTTTGATACACTCATGTATGTCAACACCAACGGGACCGTAGCCAATTACTACAAGGAAGTTTCATACAACACCCTGACTATTACGACCGTGGTTTTGCCATCGGCTTTGGGCTGGACCCGTGCGCCTCAGACTTATGCTTATTATGTCAATAACCAGAATGGTCTTGGCTCTTATCCGCATAACGCGCAGAAATTGGTCGAGGACCTGGTTGACACTGTTAATCCGCTGGTAAATTTCGCTCAATTCGATAACGATGACGATGGCTATGTTGATGGCCTGGTTGTGGTTCATGCCGGACCGGGCGCTGAATTCACAGCATCCAATAGTGATATTTGGTCCCACAAATGGAGTATCTCTCCCAGGCTAAAAGATGGCGTATATATAAGCGCCTATTCCATGCAGCCGGAATACTGGTCATCCGTGGGTGACATGACCTGCGGTGTTTTCTGCCATGAATTAGGCCATGTGTTCGGCTTGCCTGATCTGTATGATACCGACTATTCCTCCGAAGGAATCGGTAATTGGAGCCTCATGGCCGGCGGCAGTTGGAACGGCAGTCTGGGCAGTTCGCCGGCTCATCTTGATGCCTGGAGCAAAATCCAATTAGGGTTTGTCACGCCTAATACTATTAGCAACGACCAGAGCGGCGTTTCTATACCCAATGTGGAAAATAACCCAAATATCTTCAAACTCTGGACAAATGGCAATCCGGCCGGCGAATATTTTCTAATCGAAAACAGACAACAGATGGGCTATGATTCCTATCTGCCGGGTAATGGGCTTCTAATCTGGCATATTGATGACAATAGCGGAACTAATAATAACGAATGGTGGCCCGGCTCCGGTTTAGACTCGCATTATAAGGTCGCGCTGGTCCAGGCGGATAACCTGTGGCAGATGGAGCACAAAACCAATCGGGGTAATAGCGGCGATCCTTTTCCCGGCTCAACTACAAACAGGACTTTCAATGGCTCCAGCAGTCCCAATTCGAATAAATATAACGGCTTGGCGACAAGCGTTTCGGCCACCAATATCAGCAATTCGGGGCCTAATATGACTGCCGATTTGGCTGTTGGAGTGCCGCAATTTGTAGAAGATGATGGTTATATTTTGCCGGAACAAGCTGAATTGCATCAAAATTACCCTAATCCATTTAACTCTAACACATCGATTAGTTTCAACTTACAGAAAGCGGCCAATGTTGAAATAGAAATTTTCGATGTTGGCGGGAGATTGGTTAAGAAAGTATTTTCGGGATATCTGGAAGCAGGAGAAAGGGCCATAAACTGGAATGGAATTGATTCATTTGGCCATAGGGTGAGTTCCGGAGCTTATTTCTATAGTCTGAGTATTGGCAATAATCGCTTATATCGCAAAATGTTATATTTAAAATAGAAATAGCAGCCGGAGGATAATCGTGTCTTATTCGCAAAATAAGTTGGCAGAGAAAAAGCCGCCAAATAATGAAAAAACTCAGGAAATAACCAAAGAGCGGTTGAAAAGATTTAAGAAAGCCTTTGAATCAAAATGGCTTAAGGAAAAGACAAAGAATCTAAAATAATTCTGAAAAAGGCTTGACAATGAGGAAACTTCTCTTGACAAAAATAAACAAGCGATTATATTATCAATACCGGGGTATATTTAGGAAGTACTTATCGTGGTTGCTGATGACAATGAAATTTATTATGGGCGGTTATGATCGGGCGGTACAAGGATATTTGAAAGAAGAAAATGAGCTAATTTTGATAAAATAATGCTGTGGACTTCAGTAGTGGTCGGTCCTCTTCCCCCTCCAGAGGATCACTTAACCGGGGTCACACAGCTATTCAAGCCCTTGCATGATGCAGGGGCTTTTATTATTTAAGGCGCTATTATTGTACTAATTATCTTATTCCCTGGCGACAAACCTTACTTTGTAGATAACCCAGATCGGCACTTTGGTGCCATCGACTTCAAATGGTTCAAATTCGTTTTTATAGGCCGCTTTTAAGGCCGCATCCTCGAAACCATAATCGGTTCCGGAATCCTTATAGATTAGCGCCGATTCGACTTTGCCTGAGGCATTGATTTTGGCTTTCACCCAAACCTCGCCGCTTTTCTTAAGCTTATATGCCAAAGGCGGATAGGTCGGCGGGACGGCTTCAATCATTTTAGGCATTTTCTCGACACTTATCACCCATTCGGCGGGGGCTTCTGCCATCTTGCTTCCACGCATTTTTGCGATAGACGTATCTACTTTTTTTGTTCTCATTACGATATCATTGCTTGAGGCCCTGGCGACTCTAATCGTTTTCTCATCCAGACCTTCATCGGTCAAATAAGCGGCATCGATAGTCACCAGCGCGCTATCGGAGACGATTGATATTTCAGGTTGAGGTAATATGGAGAAATCCTTTACATCAAGGCTATCATTAATTGGCCGGCTTAAAATAATATCCAGGCCCTTCTGCGCGTTTTGAGAATAAGGGCTGAAACTTGAGTACTCATTTCCCTTTAAAATAGGTACCGGCTTGGACTGCGGTATCTTTTTGGTAATATCAGAAACAGCCATAAGCATGAATATTACAGCCGCCGCGGCTACAGTTAAAGAGGCAGCGAGCTGTTTAAAGCTGATAGTCGAACGACGGGCAAACAGTTCATCTGCTTTAGATTTATAGTCAGCGGATTCATCCGCAGTTTCGATAAGGCCGATTTTGTCCCAGACGCTGTTATCAAAATCCTCCCAGAAGACCTCATTTTTCACAATTTCGCTTTTTTTCGACAACGACATCAGTTTAATGAAATCATCAAAAATCCGGCCGCAATGGGCGCATGAATCGACATGTTCTGCCATATCGGGGGGCAACGCGCCCGGTTGTCTTAAAACAAACGGGTTTTCCCAGAGCATATGTTCGAACTTTTCGCAGTCCATTACTCGAAAACTCCCATCGCCTTGAGAATCTTCTCAAGGTCTTTTTTCGCCCTGAATAAGCGCGACATCACCGTCCCCTGATTAATTCCCAACGCCTCGGCTATTTCCTGATAGCTTAAATCCTGGGTAAAGCGGAGCACGATAATTTCCCTCTTGTCCGGCGGCAGTTTTTGCAATGCCCGGGCGAATACCTCGGAAAAGTCGCGGCTAATATTTGCCGATGGCGGCTTTTCCAGAGACGCCTCTGTTTTAAACCGTTCAGCAAACGCGGAGAACCGATTCTGCCGTCGTATCCTATCCCGGCAACAGTTAGCCAGGATACTATAAAACCAGGGTTCGAACGGCCTTGACGATTCATATTTTTTATGGTTAAAATATACTTTCACAAAGCAATCCTGAGCCGCGTCCTCCGCCTCATCCATATCGCCTAAATAGCGATATGCGAAATTCAAGGCTTTGTTGCGGTATTTTTTCATAATTTCCGAAAAAGCCGGTTTATCCCCGGCGGCGAACTTTTTTAATATGCTTTCATGGGTCTCATCGCCGGTTTCCTGGTTTTCATTTAACTTTCTCTCTTCCATAATAATACGTCTCAAATCCGCGTCTATTCCGCTATCTTATCGCACTTATAAACAAAAATCAATAAATAATATAAGAGATTATAATCTTTATTTGGAATATTATTTTTAATGATGCTGATCAAGCGGCAGTTTTATAGTAAACCGAAGATTATCATTATCATCAAGCATCGCGTTAATATCTCCGCAATGAGCCGTTATAATGCCATAAGCGATAGATAGCCCCAGGCCATGATAATTGCTTTTGCCGCCGGCTAAAATACCTTTGGTGGAATAGAACGGTTCGAATACCCTAAAAATATCCTCAGCTGAGATTCCCGGCCCTGAATCGCTAATTTGGATGACGCAGTTATCGCTATCGGTTCGCAGTTCGATTTCTAATAGGCCGCCGGCGGCCATTTCCTCCAGCGAATTTTGAATAATGCATAGTATTGCCTGTCTGATCATTTCATAGTCCAGGGAGATTTCAGGATCAGCCTTATAGATTTTTTGGATTTTTATTCCTTTTTTGGAAATTTCATTCGATAATAAATCGATGGCGCAATCGAGAAGCAGGCCTATTTTGACCGGCTTTTTCTGCGGCATAGTATTTCCGCTAAACTTAAAAAGGTTGCCAATAATCGCGCAGGCTTTCTCCCCGGCGACAGTGATATTTTCCAGCGCGAATTTAATCTCTTCCATCTTTTGATTATTTAACGCGTATTCGGCGCTTCCTAAAATTCCGCACAGGTAATTATTTAATTCATGAGCCAAACCTCCGGCCAGTTGCTGTAAGGCTCTTATTCTGTCCCGATGATAGTAATCTTTAGTCAAGATATCTGATTGACCCTGGTCAGGATCATATTTCTCCAATTGATATAAATCAAGATAGGCTTTATGCGCTTGCAGGTGATGATAGATCAAAAAACCGAATAAGTCCGCCAGCATATTTATTTTGGCACAGTACTGTTCGGATAATATTTCCTTTTTAGTAATCTCCATAAATGCCATTATCGATTGATTATATTTCAAGGGAATGATGTTTTCGTTCTCTTCGACAATTTTCGAACAAGTACAATTCGAGCTTAAACTCTTGACAAACTGATCTTCAAAATTCACGGTAATCCGGCATTTGCTTTCAGGAAAGAACGAATTGAACATATTTTGCAGTCTCTTTATAAGACCCGATAAATCATCGCAGAAGACACAGGGCTTGTTTTCGATATTATAAGCGGTTGTCTGAGTTTCGTTGTTACTGCTTGATACCAGCTTATAACCAAAATTAACCTTTTTAACACGCACGCTTTTCACCTTCTCGAAGGATATTAACAAATATCGACATATGCTCAATGAGCATACACAATAATCAATCTTTTAATTCAACTTAAATTTTTAGCAAAAATGCGGCGTTAAATTTTGAAACATCTTCATGAATGTTTGCTATCCGCGATATAGTTTATCTTATATCGTGATATTAAGGCGGCTAATTATTCTTAAAAATTCAGAATCCAAGCGCGGTATATAAGTTGTTTAAATAGGGTTAAAAGCCCATTTGCGTCAGGCTGGTTATCATTTATGTTTTTTTTGCCATTGCTGAGCCTGATCGACGAAGGCCTCTATTTTTAAATCCTCGGTCGGATCGCCGGGGCCTTCATAAGCAATATTTAGCCAGGGAATATTATCGAGGTTTTGCCTGGCTTCGCCTGAAAGCGCTTGAACGATATTCCCCGGCATGCAAGTGAACGGCATGCAATTTACGATGCCGGCACAACCGGAATTAACGAAATCAAAGGCTTTGCCTATGGAAAGAATAGCCTCGCCGCCGATAGATTGGCTGATATACGGCAGGGCACGCTCTATTACCGTACCGACCGGTCGTTCAGAATTACCGTTTAGCATGTTCCTGATCGGAGCTATTATTTTATGTTCCTCGCGATGCTGGATAAAATCCTGAACGTGCGCCTTGAATAAATCGACATACTGCCGGCGCAGGCCGCTGGTCAGTTTATACATGTAAGTAGTGTAGTTGATCCATTCGGTAAACGAAGCCAGGAACACCTCGGCGCCGTAGCCTTCCAGCTTATCAATCAGATAATTATTGGCGAACCGGTTATTCCTGATATAAATTTCACCCACTACGCCAATTTTGACTTTTGGCCGATGGTCAACCTGAAGGTCATCGAACCGACGGGCGCAGTCGTGCAAGATATCCCGCAAGTGATCACCGCCTTTCACGATATCGTCATAAGCGGCAGTCATCCCCCGGCTATAAATCGAGTCGGCCTCGGCAATATCTGTAACTCTGGTACGGGAGGCCATATATAACTTCAAAAGATAATCTCCAAACACGAATCCTTTCCAGGCCAATTTACGAAAGCCTTTCAGCGTGCCCGGAAACTTGTCGTAAGAATCTTCGGAATCGGGTGAATAAATCGAGATATTTTCATAGCCGAGCTTATCGAGTACGCGTCGATGCAAGCGATGATATTGGCCGAACCGGCAAGGTCCGCCGGCTGATGGCATGAAGAAAGCTGACCTGGAGGCATCGAATCCCGGCGACTGAATTAGCTTTATTATATCGCCGGTGGTCAAGACGGCGGGATAGCATTCTTTGCCAGTAGTATATTTGCGGCCAAGTTCCAGGGTCAAATCATCGGACTCAGGCAAAGGCTCGGCTTCCAGGCCGCAATGTTCCAATGCGCCGGCAAACAGCGAAGCCAGATCGCACATCCCCGGTATGAAAAGCTTTTTGTTGTATAAAGGTTTTTTAATAAATAGCTGGTCCGGTAATTTGGCTTTTTTCCTTGGCATTGCGCCGCTTATGCTATCGAGAAACGCCTCGCAGCGAGTAATCAAACCGGCGTCGGCGGAATGCTCATCGAGCTCCAGCGTTAGAAACGGCTTGCCCCGCAACTGATACCGGAAATCATGGCTGATAAACGAATCCGGCCCACAGCCGAAATTCGTGATATACACAGGATAAACATCCTCATGCTTTTTCACGAAATCGGCAATCCGCAAAATCGCTTTGCCGAAATGCCAGTAAATATCCATGACCGGAATATCATCGACCGGTACCATGTCCGGCGGCAGAGCTACAGCCCCGAGATTATTGATTTTCTTTGGCAGTTCCAAGTTCAAGCCGGGATCACAAGTGTTGTAAGGGCGGCCGACCAACACCAGTTTTTTCAGATCGGATTTTTGCAAATACTCTTTGCCTTTGGCTTGTAATTTAGCATTGAATTCATCTTGAGCTGATTGAGCGGATTTAAGCGCGTTAATAGTTTTCCTTTTCGAACAACCTAATTCTTTGCCTAATTCTGTTATTTGCTTTTCCAAAATACTCTGGCCGAAACCAAAATATATCGTCGGCGTCAACAAGTTTCGCGTGTTGATTCTTTCGCCAAGCGCGCTTTTAATCAGGTAGGGAATGGATTGCACGTAAGGACACAAATAGCTTTCCAGATTTTCATCCCGATGAGATTCGAGATTAATCACCGATGGCAAGAATATGAAATCGACATCTCGATTAAGCAGGTTCAAGATATGGCCGTGAGCGACTTTCACCGGGAAGCAGGTTTCCGAACCGACGGCCTCGCTGCCTTCGCGGATAATAGTGTTATTCGTCGGCGCTGAACCGATCACCTTGTAGCCAAGTTCATTGAAAAAAGTCGCCCATAACGGCCACAGTGTCCAATTGCTCAATAATCTGGGTACACCTATGACGCCTTTGGGTTTGTCATATTTTTTGCGTCCATAGGAAAACATCAGGCGGTTTCGCCAGGCGATTGGATCATGGCTTACCCCGGTTCCGACCGTTTTGCCTTCGGCATCGTATTTTTCACAGCGGGAACCGTAATATAGTTCCTGGCCG
>CAZFSN010000068.1:0-14233 GCA_964521815.1 uncultured Ignavibacteria bacterium
TCGCCTTCGGTCCTGTGAATAAAGAAATCGCCGATTGGATCGCTGGCCATTTGAGAGCTTGAATTCTGTACATAATTGCCATAAGGCCAATATTCAGACGGCGTGGGATTAGCTTGATCCGATAGCGGATCGTAAAGTGTCGTGCCGCCTTTTTCCATTACATGCCAATCAAAACCCAATTCGCGTAATGTTCTGCTTTCGATTTCAAGCAATTGCGCGGAAATTTTGATTTGGCGCGTTTCTTTATCGAGAACAACTATTAATTCTTCGATTCTATCGAGGTTTTCAGGCAAATCGCGGAGAATCAGTGAATTAGTCCTGTCATCGACAGCTACAGTGCCGCGGCCCGATAATAACCCCTTAACGGCATCAGAAATTTCTTTAGCGACATTATATTTTACGGCTATAATTCTTGTTCGAAGGTTTTTCAGAGTTGACTGTTCGGCGTTATATTGTTCCAATGCGCGTTTTTCAGCATAATAATCTTCCGCCTTGACCACCCTGATATAATTATTTTCTTCGACCCCAACCAGCCCATAGGTTTCCAAAATGATATCCAGGGCCTGACGCCAGGTGACATTGCTTAAAATCATTGTAACATCGGCGTCGACTTGCGGCGACACGACAATATTTATGTCGCTATACGCGGAAAGGTACATCATGACCGACCGAATATCGGCATTGGTTAAGGATAAGGATTTGATCAGCCGGGGATGTTCCATGATTGTTTCATCGACAAGATTCGGTTCCTGGCTGAACAAGATACCGCCCCCGGAAAAAATTAGGATGGCCAAAACCGAGACCGAAATCATCATCGTGAATATCTTGATATTTTTCATTACCTATTCTCCTTATTTTAGTTCAGGCACTTCCAATACCAGGGCGACTGTCCTGGTCCAGCCATACTCAGTTACCTGAAATATCGCCTTATCCTTTTGAATCGACACTAAATATCCATTCTTTACCCGGTCACTGGGTCTAAGTATATATCCATTGCCTTCTGAATCTTCAAATAAAGCTTTATCACCGGATTCATCACTAAAAACACCGACCAGAGTGAGATTTTCAACAGCCGGAACTTCGCCGGCCTTCAAACTCGTGCCTGCGCCAACCAGAGCTTTAAACGGATCACGCTGGCTTCCAGGTTTATATGTAACAACCTTGCGGCGAGGAAAAGATTCGACCCTAATTGTCGGTTTTGGTTTTTTCTCGGGTGTTTTCGGCTTTTCTATGCTCCTCTGTTCCGGAATTACCGTCTTTAAAGCCTGTTGCGCTTTCCAGGGAGTAAAAGTCTGTTCATCGTCTACAACCGGAATCTTAACAATCAAACCCATCGGCAATTCCTCGATATTATACCCGATTGGACGGTTAATATCTAAAACGACCCTGGTGATCGGCTCGGGTTTTGCCTGAAATTGACTTGTTCTGATTCTTTCTATCGATTTAAATGGCAAGCTCATAAATTTCTGTTTTGGCCAATTATTGATCGCTCCTTTTAAATCGACCACTATCTTTTCCGGGGCTTTCTTGATCATGAAGTGTTCATACAGACAGGGGTTTGTCGTCGTGATTTCCACGAATAGAGAATCTCCCTGCCTGGAAACCGCAATGTTGCTTAAATCTATTTCGGCCGCGCCTACATTATATAACAAGAACACAATGGCCAAACATTTTAAAACCTTCATTGTGTTTGACCTCCTTGATCAGGATTGTTGGAATTATATGTGGTCAATTTAAATGTTGCCACGACTGTCATATCTTTGCGTTTTTTCGCGCTCATCGCCTGCATTTCCGATTTATCTTCTTTGGCTTTAATTTGAATGTCCGAGACATTGACGATAAACGGGAAATTGACGATTTTGGCCAGTAGATTGCCCAGATTATGATAAGTGGATTCGATTTCGACTATGTAAGAATTAGCCGTGTAAAATTCCTGCGGGGTCGGCAATTGAGGCGCGATGCTGATAACTGTTGAATTAGTCTGCTGGGACGCAATATGCAACTGCGCCAGGAAAGACTCATCTTCCTTTCTTTCAGGCAGCCACAATTTGACTTTTTCATATCTGGCATTTTGCTCGTTTACTTCCTTCTGAAGTCCTTCCAGGCTTTCGGCTTTCTGCTTAACCGCGTGAAGATCAGACGAAAGCTGGGCATATAGCTGCTTATTTTGGGCCAAATGCTCTTCGTAAGGAGTATAAAATTTCAAATGCCAAATATATATAAGCACCAAAAAGCCAAATATGGCTAAGAAAAGGATTTGATTTTTGGGGTCTTTAAAATCCATACATCCCCTCCCAAAGGATTTGTAAGACCAGGCAAGGCTTTTAATTAAAACTCAGACCCGGTGGCCAATTTATCGGCTGCTGCACTTTTTTCTGATTCCACTGCATCGGTACTTCCCAGATTAAGATCACAGCCTATTTGGAAAGTATAGGCCTCATAAGACGCGTTTCCCATATTCAGCTGTTCTTCTTCCAGTTTAACCGAAATAAGATCGATATTTTTCAAATAAGGAGATTTTTTCAGCCTGACCAAAAAAGTGGCCATGCTGTTTATCGAAAAAGATTTCCCCTCAATAATTGTCTTTAGCGGACCGGCCGCTCCGCCCTGGGTATCCATTTGCCCGCTTCCGAAACTGGTTAGCCATAAATAATCGGTTATACGCGAACCTAAATCGCTGATTAAATCGACCCAGGCCTCCCGGTTTTGGTCAAGCTCTTCGATTGTCCCCATGCGGGTCAAGATGAGATTTTTTTGGTTATTGAGTTCCTGCACCAGATGTATTTGCGCATTGTATCTATTTGTCTCTTCTCTGGCTATTTGAATTTCTTTATCCAAATTTTTAGACGGCATGACCTGGAAAAAAAACGAATAAGCGGCCAACAATATTAATACCGCGACTCCGCCGGATATAACGTACAGAGTATTTTTATCCAACGTAATGCTAAATTTCCTGCGTTGGTATTCCTTGGGCAGTAGATTAATTCTAATCATCTAAACGCTCCTGGCTGCCAAACCAACCGGTACCGCCAACAATGGGGCTACCTTCTCGGGCTGAAATTCAATAAACATGTCAGGATCATATTCTATATTTCTCAACGGATTGCAGATTTCGATAGGGATGGACAGTTTCGCCTGAAGCAGTTCCGGCAAGAATGGAATCAAAGCGCCGCCGCCGGAAAGCACTATCCAATCGATCCTGTCGGCTCCGGATGAACTTTTGAAATATGAAATAGCCACTTCCAAACCGGCAATTAACTCTTCAGAGGCGGTCACGATTGTCGCTTTGAACATATCCTGATCGACTGAACTATCCATCTCGCCACGCAACGCCTTGGCCGTCAATTCCTGGTTTAGGCGAAATTCCTTTGAGACGGCATCGAATATGAGCCGGGTGCCATTGGAAACATCGCGCGTGGAATGATACAGGCCGTCCTTGAGAAATATCATATTGGTTACATCGAAACCCAAATCGATTAAGGCCGTCACCCGGGTGGGGTCGATATCGTAATTAATTTCATAAGCATTCAATGTCGCGAAAGCATCAGTATCGACTATCACGGGCTTTAAGCCGGCATCGATAATCATATCGAGGTAGTTCTTCAAGAATTCGTTCCTGGCCGCGACCAGTAAAACTTCCATCTTATTTGTCTCCGGATCATCCCTGATAATATGATAATCCAGGGTCACATCCTCAACATCGAATGGGGCCCTCTGCTCCGCTTCAAATAAAATAGCTTGTTCGACCTCTGCTCCGGTCTTTCTATCCATCACGATTTTATCGGTTATCACCCCATGACCGGAAATCGAAACCGCGACTTCTTTTATTTTGGGGTCGGTCTGATCGATCAGGCTCTGAATATCGAAAATCACCGCGTCTCTGTCTTTAATCTCCTCCTCGGAGATAACCCCCAGAGGAAGCTCTTTAATTGCTAAAGCTTTCAATGTGTAGTTTGTACCCTTCTGCTTTAGCTTGATGAGCTTTATCGAATTAGCTCCGATATCCAGTCCAACAACCAGTTTAGATTTTCTGCCTAAGGCCATGTATGCCTCTTTTATTTTTTGTTAATATTCAACCTGCGCCAATTTAATTATATCTTCAATCCGGTGTCAAGCAAAATATATCGCTCATATTACCACCATCAAAACTTATTATCGTCTATCTGTTTAGAAAGTTAACGGCTATTTAAAAAAAATTTATATAAAATATAAAAACAGGATAATAAATACTCTAAATAATCGGGATTTATCCGCGAAATACGCGGTTTATTGACCAGGCTTACTTAAAAATATTTAGCCTGGAGAAAAAATACACGGAAGCAGAATTTAAAGAAAATGCTAATATCCTACTCAAGTCTGACCCGGCCGGTTGAAGCTAATACGGAAATAGTATGTTTATAGGAGGATTCCGTATCATCAAGTTCGATTTGTCCGGAGGTGGACGCGGAACCATTAGGATAGAATATTACTGTATTGTTCGTAAGCGTACTGTTCGTGAATATGACATTGCTCGCGCAATCAATCGGCGTGCCGATAATCGAATCCGCCCCAACCTCATAAATGCTTAGCTGAGGGTTGATAATATCTTTGAAAAATACAATATCGCTGTTGCCAAGATCAAAATAAATGCCAAACTGACTATTCTCCGTTATCGCCCGGCTTCTTGCCTGCCTGAGATAATTTAACTTTTCGCGGGCTTCAGCTTTTAATTTCATCTTGGGAATCCAGCTGGAAAAACTTGGGCCGGCCATCGCCGCCATTATGCCAATAATAGCAATTGCTACCATCATCTCTATCATGGTAAAGCCGGCTGCTTTTAGAATTCGTTTATTATTCATATTATTCCCCTATCTTTTCAATCTTGTTTTTCTCGAATTTATAACAGGTTTTTATTGCCATAATATTATTTAAAAATTACCCAATCTTACCGAGGTTGAAAAACTTCTTGTCACAATCCCATCGGCTGAATGACCCGGTTCATTGCTTAAAGTCAATTCCATCGTTAACAGACCCGAGTTTAGTTTTTCAAACCTTAATGACGTTATTCCGTCAGCGACTTCTCGCAAGGAACCATCGACTGATTCAATCAATTTCGCCTTATCCCGGCTATAATCTATATAGAAAAGAATCTCAACATCATTATGCCGGATATTTAGACTATCCGATAATTCGCCTTTGATAACCTCGACAGGAGTATCTGTACCCGTATTGGCGTATCCGGCCAACCTCAGATGATAACTCAATCTGTCAAAAGCGCAACGGGCCTTTACAGACATTAAACTGGATAAATCTTCATAATAGATTTGTTGCCCGGCGTTCAAATGCACGTTCAGGATAGCCGTCGAAATCACCGACACAGAAATCAATGAAATCAACAGTTTGACCAAGACATGCCCGTTATTTAAGCTAATCATTTTCATCTTGCCTCATATAGAAGCAATACTAATGCCGCCGAAATAGTAATTGTAATATTAATGTAACTCATAATAATACTTTAGGATAGGGTGGTTTGTTAAAGCGCATTTTAGACTCGCCAATTAAATAATTCTTAAAATATCGGCTATAAACAAAATACTATGGGATTGTCCCCATATACCGGTTTTATAAAAACTTAATAATGTGTAAATTTCCTACGATCCGAATATGCCCGGCGATTATTTAAAAAAAAATCGGCTGGAAGCAGGTGAGGTTGTTGACAAAATACCAATAAATAGAAAGTTCACATAAGTTATGTCAGGTCGTGCCCGTAAGGGTGTGGTCGCCAAGACCTTGAGGCCTGACATCGATTAACAGACAGGTCACGCTTCGCTACGACCTGTCTGAACTTATGTTTTAAATTTGTCAACAACCTCAACCGGCTGGAAGCCGGGTAAAGATAAACTAATTTTGTGAAAATCAGCTATTTGATTAAAGTCATGGACTTTATCTCGGAATTGTTATCATACCCTAATCTGTAAAAGTAAATTCCCGAAGTTACGACTTCGCCGCTGTTATTTCTACCGTTCCAGATAACCTGATGATTCCCGGCTTCTATATCACAATCAAGCAAATTGACAACGCGTCGCCCGAGGATATCATAAATATCGAGGGTTACAAAAGACTTTTGGGGTATGGAAAAGCTGATCATCGTATTCATATTAAAGGGATTAGGGTAATTTTGGTTAAGGCCATAACTTTCCGGAATCTGATCGGACTCTGTAATTGATGTTGGTTCCGCCACCCGAACCGTTGCGTTATCTATTAATATGCCGTAATGATTACCTGAGTCATCGGATATAAACTGAAACCCGACATATACTTCATCGTTGCCGGGTCCGGCAAAACCTTCAAGTCCAAAGCTGGAATAAATCCAGGTACTTCCAGTACCGCCAACTGCGCCGCATCTTGTCCAGGGCCCGGCCGGGTCATGGGAGGCGATTGCATAGCAGGAATCGCCATCCAGCATGAAAGCTCGCCGCCAGAATTCAATCCCGGCATAATTGAAAGGCAAGAAATTAAAAGGATTGTTGAAATAAATAATACTATTGGCATTGTCGTCATAAAGTTGGGCAAAAGTCTTAATGCAGGCGTTGGATTGATAACCTTGATTGGGAAAATAGACCCAACCATCGCCTTCAACAGTCCAATTATCGATTCCGGCCTCAAAGCTGTCGATAATTTCCGAATCGGACATCGTAAAACTAAAAGTTCCTGTAAGCGGCAGACGGCCGGTATTGGGATTGATCGCTAAATCTCGAATCGTGAAATAATAATGGATACTATCTCCGGTAACAAGTGATTCGCCTAAGTCTAATTCATCCAACATGTAATCGCCTGTTTCCCCCTCCGGATGCATGGATATTTCAATATAGCCCAAATCATTTACCTGATAATGTAATTGAGCGCTCGATTGATCCAAACCATGCGTATCCCAGGCCCGGAAAGAGAATGGCCCGTAAGGCCCGGCTATATTAATAGTGTTTTCCTGGCCAACCGCATCTGTGATAACCGGCGGAATAGTATCGAATCCGACATAGAAACTGTAAACCGAATCAGGCGCGCCGGCCGGACTGTATTTACGCAAATTAGCGTGATCAATGACCTCTATATAATAGCTGACAGTAGTCCCGAATGATTGATTCGGAATATCGCCGGCCCATAAATCGCCCGATAAATTAGCCATCGGGATTTCATTGTAATCACCGCCGGTGGAATAATAAATGGTGACAGACCCGTCATCCATCGAAAACTGGCTTGAAACTGTTGCCTCTACTGCGAAAATCGCCGTTGAATCCTCAGTGTCGGAAATAGGCGTATGCTCGATTTCAATCGGTACACCCGGGCCAATACCGTGAAGTTCACCGAAACTATAAAATATTTCATATGAATGAGGTGTGCCGTTATCCAGATCGCCGTCGTCATCGTCCACCGCCAGTACATCCCAAAAATAATCATCGAAATTGGTACTGTACCCATACTTGGCAAAATGCCAGAGCGTATCGACATAACCCGGCCGATCATCATCGAGCATGAGTTTTAAATCCCATAAAGCGCCGCTTATTATCAGGCCGTCATTATGTGATTCTCCGATCCAATCGTCGGGATAGCGATTGTCATTATCTATCGTCCTTAGATGAGATCCCGGTCCATAAAAACCGCGTCCAATCAGCGGTTGGTCGGTAATTAAGCCGGCGATAAAATCAGAAAAGCCCTCGTGCATAGCTCCGTTGGGATCACCGGAACCACCGGCTTCATACTGCAAGTGAGTTATGCCATGCCCGTACTCATGATAGATGACATCCGCAATTTGAGCTATATTCGGACAATTGGCCCCTTGCCGGTAGAAATTGATACTGCGATCCTGGCTGCTCCAGTAAGCATTACAATTGCCATCGACATTGACCCTGCAGGTCAATGGAAAGTCCATCACTTCTAAGTTGGGGTCAATCGATTTAATAAAATCATGAACTTTCTGCCCATGATAAAAGGCATCGCGTTCGGGGATTGTCGAATTATCATCATTCCACTCGATATCTATAATATCGCCGGGATATACGGTAGTATCGAAAAACGCATCGGGCCCGGCCTGATTTTCCACATTTAAGAACGGTCCTTGAAATAAGGCTATGAAAGTCGCCGCCGCGGAAAGATCAAAACTATAGTCGCCATCGCTATCGGTAGAGGTAATAGGCCAGTCATCAATAATAATATCCGTATTAGGATAAGGCCATAACTCCTGAACATCGTAAGCTGTAGCCGGCTGCATATAACCTGATATATTGCCGGAGACAGCCTCATAGCGGATCATATCCTCCCGCCAGATAACCGTGCCATCATCGGTATCGACAAAAACCTGCCAGTCGGCGATCGGTTCGCGCGTGGCAATATCGAATTTATAGCAGAGATGATATTCGATTTCATCATCGAATATAAGCGGCAATATGTATAAACCACCGTCAAGTACTTTATCAGATGATGCATTATAAATGATTCCCGAACAGGCATTCTGGCGGGCTGACTCTATTGGAATTGATGGCATCGTATTGACGTCAATATCCGAAAATATTTCGCCTCCGGCTAAAAATATTTTCCCGGCCGGCGTTGTCTTGAGATTTAAACGCGAACCCCATACTTCAACACCGCCTATTACCTGGATTAGATTAACAAAATAGAATTTATTCAAAATGAAATGACTGGAAGCGATTCTAAAGTTCTCCGGACTATTTTTGAAAAGATTATAATTATCGGCAATAAAACCATCGGCTAACGCCTTATAGTCACCGATACCGGCATGCGACCGGTACTGGGCAAGCATGACGTTTGGCGTACCGACCAGGTTGTTTTCGGCGTAATAATAACCATTATCTAAACCTGAACTTTGCCCATCCGTCCGTACTTGAAGATTCGAATATCCGGGGCGGTTAATAGTCCCCTTATAAAGAGGGGCATCATCGAAAGCAAAAACGGTTATAGTAAACAAAAGAACTAATACCAGGCTAAAGCTCTTTAGCATGGGACCTCCTTTTAAATTTTAAAAACATTATTGACTTTATTTGAGGAGTAACATCTTACCCGTCTCATTAATCCCCGGGGCTTCGGCGCGATAGAGATATATTCCAGCGGCCACTTGATTTCCCCTATCATCGCGGCCATCCCACCTGACACTGCCGTAGCCGTTGACAATCTTGACTTCTCCTAAATTCGCGACCCTGGTCCCTAATATAGTATATACGTTAACAATTATTTTGTCCGGAGGGTTCATTTCTTCGATATTAAAACTGATTGTCGTGCTTAAATTAAACGGGTTAGGGTAATTTATATGTTTGATTTTATACATAATGGGCACGTCACTGTCAGTTATTTGTAACCGGGCCGAAGTATCGCCTTCATTGGAGAAACATTGCCATATCGATTGGGCTATTTGGTTTTGCGCCTGTCGAATATCCAGAACGCTAAATCCTTCCTGCCGCCATTGATCCAAATATTCTTCGGCTTGTTCAATCGCCCAGCGTTCTTTGGCTAAAGTCCAGGTGAAAACGCCGGTTTTCGTGGAATCGACCAAATAGTGCGTATCCATATATAAAGCGCCTGTATCGCCCGGTAAGGGATACAAACTATTCATACGTTCCTCAATAACAGAGTACCAGGGCGCGTGTTCGCCCGTGCTGAGGAAACTCGGCATGCTTTCCGAGGCTACCCATAATGGAATCGCAATAGATAGCACCGGCTGGCCTAAAATCGCGTAAGTGGTAGTTAGACGTGGGTCCTCATCCGGTAAAACACCTCTGATTACAGAACAAGACCGCGTTTTATAACGGTTTATCGTTTCGGAAGTATTGACAAAACCAACAGGGTGGTTTCCCTGATGCCCATAATATGGTAACGGGTAAGGATCGTTCGGGCTATTATGCTGGCAGGCTAAAGAAAAGTCGCGAGACATTACCCTGAGTATGTACGATGGATCGAAAGGCCCTTCGGCTAATCGGTCATCCACCAACAAACGGGCGCGATTATATCTTTGCAGACCTTGATAGGGATACCAACCCGAAAAAGCGAAAACACTTCTGACAATCAAGCCATCAGGCGCGTCGTCGGGATCGTTAGCGTCATAAACAGTATAGTTGGTATTACCGCATTCATATAATTTAGCCGCACCCGAGGCATCCATGACCCCGTACAACTGGGGATCTTTCCGGCCAAACATGCTGGTGACATTTAACAATTGTTCCCAGTCATTGATGTTTTCGCATCGCTCAAGGGCCAGCCGCATTATGTCGCCGTCATCCAGGCCGTCTTTTCGATTATCGGTGAGGTTATAACAATTGGCGTCAATGACCGCTAATCCAACTTCATTAACTCCCATATAGCACCGATAAGGATTATCAGCATAAAAATTACTGATAAAACCGTAAGTTGTCCCGTATTCGTCCTCTCGCGCCGGAATATAGCAATATTTTTGATCAGCCCTGGTCACATCCCGATTTTTCCATAAAATCGGCCGCCCATCAGTTGTAGCCCGACCGCTGATGACCATAATAGTGCATTCATTATCGCCGGTAGAACTTGTAATCGGCAAACGGCTTACGAGTTTTTCATATAGCGGTAATGACGCGTTATCGGAAAAAACCGCGACCAACAGCGATATTACGATCAACATCAAATGGCGCATATATAATCTCCCTATCACATGATACTATATTTCTTATTATTGTCAAGATTTTGTTGTTTCACTATCGTACAGTAAGACAATTAGTTAGAGAAACTGTAGACATTCAAATATTCTATACGTTTTAAAGATTTCGAATAGGTCGGATTCCGATCCCGCTTAAGCGGAAGAGAAATCCGACACTATGATTTCGATATGGAATTTTCTAAACAAAGAGAATTATATCGCTACGGGCAACGTCGGCTTTTTCATTCGCTGCGCCCATCCAGAACCTAACCTATAAATATAATTGGGGAAACTCTCGTAATTATAAAGAGTCCGGCTAACATGTCGATAAAATCATAAAAACCATTTGAAACCCTAAACCGGGGGTTACTGTGACTATATGTAATAATTGCGGCGCTGATAATGATAATAATGTAACAGGTTATTGTTATCAATGCCTATGCCAGTTAAATCAAGATCAGTCTAAAGAAACCAAAGAAATTGACAAAACAGTCAGACTTCAGAATAATCAGGCCCATAACTCGCAATACCAGGCATCATCCGGCTCGAAATCCGGCGCAGATGTCGCAATAAAAACAAAAGCGCCCAAACCGACGGTCAACAGCCAGGGGATATTTAACAACAGTGAACCGACCGACTCGCAGTCGGTCAAACCGGTTCAGGATCAAATAGATAAAGATATCGCTTTCGAAATTAAAGAAGTCAGCTTTGATGAGTCATCCGTACCCGGGCTAATATCTCCTATGGAGCATCCTGATATCAAGCAGCAGAAAGACGGCGAATCAGATATAAAAAGCGCTGACCATGACAGAACCGTTTCGATGGAAAATGAATTGGACCTGTTTCAGGATGATGATCTTCAGTTCACCATGGAACAGACCGATAACGGGCCGGTTGTATCGCTGACCGACACGTCAGAATTCCAGACCGTACCGGAAATTCCGCCGCAAGAATTAATCGATAATCCGGCTGATTTCGATAAACCTGATGTTTTAACGAAAGAAGAGCTGTTATCTAATAAGCCTAAAACCGTTTCTGAAACACAGAGAATTTCTATAGCTGATATCGACGAACGAGTTTTACACCCGAAAGATGAACATCCGCCCGAAGCCGCTCAGGTTGAATCAAAACAAGCGGACAATATTTCAAAGCACCCTTTGGATTCCGTTTCCGGCGCTGCCAAAGAATTCGTCAACGAAGATAAATCGAAATCTGAACCTGATAAAAATCCTGATGTCAAATTTTTAGATGAGGCGTTAAGCGGTCCCCGGCCATCTTTATCCCAGGGAATAGCATATATATCGGGGGGTTCGATTAGTTTCACGGGAGGATATAAACCGACTGCCGGAGACATTGTGACAATCGCCGATACCGCCTATAAACTCAAGGAAAAACCCAGCGGCCGAATTCCCAATTACATCAAAATCGGCGCCGGGGCGGTATTATTCCTTATCATTGTCATGGCGATATTTAGTCTGGGTTCGCCTGATAGTGGGCAAATAGTCGGCACTCTAATCGATCCGGGTACAAATAATATTATTCCCGGCGCGATGATCTCAATTAAAGAATTAAACAAAACGACGCAAACGAACATGGCTGGATTTTTTATATTCGATGAGATTCCGCCGGGTATTTATACGGTCGAACTGTTAGATGACGGCGTCGGCATCATATCCGAAAGGCTTACTGTGCTGGAAAATAAGACCAGTACTGTCAGATTCTCGCTTCCGGTCAGCAATGCCGCGGCCGCCGTACCGGACAGAAACGAATTAAAACAAACAGCCCAGGAGGAAAAGCCTCGAAGCCTGGCGCCCGGCTTTATGAAATTGAAACTCTCCCCGACCAAAGCGGATGTTTATTATGACGGTAAATATATCGGTAAAGGAACCCAGACATTCAAAGTGGCGGCCGGATCACATAAGGTGACAGTCAAGTACGATGGTTACAAAAGCGAAACTAAAACCGTCGAAATCTCCGAAGATAAAATCAAATCATATACTATCACTTTGAATAAAGCCAAGAGCACAGATAAACCCGAGAAAAAAACCGATCTGGAAACCGCTTCCGAATTGGAACAGCAGGGCAAGTACAGCGAAGCGCTGGACTATTATAATAATATGCTGGCCAAAAGAGATGATAATCTTGACGCCGTTTTAGGGCAGGCCAGATGTTTAAAAGCTAAAGGTAATACCGAAGAGTCATTGACTTCATTTCTTAAAGCGGTCTCGATTTCAAGCGACCGCAATGATATCAATAATCAGTTGGAAGCGTTAGACGGCATTCTTGATATCAATCCCAATTACTTAACCGCTTTATACAAACGAGGGTCGATATTTTTAGACCAGGGCGAATATTTCCGGGCCGCCCGGGATTTCAGCAAGGTCGTAGAAATCGACCGCCGCCATTTAAATGCGCTTTATAAGCTGGGCGAATCATACTACAAAGCCAAAAACTATCCCGCGGCCATAGAAGCTTATTTGAAAATTCAAGAACTGAATTTCGCCGATACCAAACCCTATGCTTATATCGCGAAATCGTATATGAAACTCGATGATAAGAAAAATACGAAAAAGTACTACGAAAAATTCAACAAGAACGCCGACATGACAACCAAAAGCCAATTCAATTCCGACCCGGAATGGCAGCAAATTAAAATGATGGTCGAATAAGTAATTCCTTAATTGTAATGAAAGTTTAGCCGTTAGTCATAATCGCTGACGGCTTTTTCATTGTAATCGAAAAAAACGCTTTCAAGATAACGGATAATCTCCTTAATTAATCACATGGAAAACGATTTCACGAATCGACGAATCAAACCGGAAACAGGGAAAGTCATAATCCCCAAAACCCAGTTGACTATACTGGCTATAATCTTGCTTGGCTATCCGCTTATCTCGATCGGCATGAATTATATCAGTCCTCCCGATGATATCGAAATCGTTTCCCGAATCTGGCAAATATATCTGCCGGCCATTCTCTTTCAGGTACTGGTATTCGCTATTCTAATTATGTCAATCACAATGGCGCCGCTTCGGCAAGGCCACGATTACTGGAAACCATCGGAAAACCTGGCCAGCATCGGAGTGAGGCGGAAAGATTTCAGCTGGCTCAACCTGGCTATAGCCGTGATTTTCGTTTTCGTGGCTATAATCATTTTAAATATGCTGTCGAATGTCATCGGCTATTACGGCTTTTTCCAGGCGGAGGATATCACCTACCTTCTCCCCCGTTCGCCGGTCGAAAAAACGTTCTGGATAGCGTTATCAATCAGCGCCGGCATAACCGAGGAGCTTTGTTTCCGCGGTTTCGTAATCACCCGTATGACAGTTCTGACCGGTTCGGTCTGGCCCGGCGTGATTTTGGGATCGCTAAGTTTCGGCCTGGGTCATCTCTATCAGGGCTGGGCCGGCGTAGTGCTTATAGGTGTGTATGGTCTGATGTTTTCGCTTCTATTCATAGCCCGCGGCTCCCTTATCCCCTGCGTAATAGCGCACGCGTTGCAGGATATACTGGCCGCGTTCGCGGTGTGATTTTCTAACTGCCCAATTCTATTTATTAAGCAAAATAAAAAGGCTTAGTATA
>CAZFSN010000069.1:0-14138 GCA_964521815.1 uncultured Ignavibacteria bacterium
GCAAAAAGGAATTGCCCGATATAATTAATCTCTATAATGAATACAAGGATAGAGGGTTCAAAGTCCTGGCGATTTCGACCGATGGATCACGGACCGTGGGCAAGGTGAGGTCTTTCGCTCAGGATCGTCAGATGAATTTTACCGTTCTTTTAGACAGCAATGGCGAAGTTTTTAGAAAATACGCCGGCCGGGGAATTCCTTATGGCTTTCTTTTAGATAATGACGGCAAAATCGTGTATTTTATCAGGGGTTATATGCCCGGCATCGAAAAGACGCTGGCTGAAAAAATGGCCCCCTATTTAAAACCTCTTGCTACCGATAAAAAAGATGATAGCAAAGCCAAAGAGGAGCCCAAAGAAAAACAAACCGAAGAAACCCCGAAGTAAAAAATCATATGAAGTTGAGATGTATTTGCTTCCTGGCGATTTGTGCTGTCGGTTTTTTATATAGTTCTCGAATATATGCCCAGAATGATGATTGGTATGTTTCGGCGGCGAATTATGCCCGCTATTATCATTTTGACAGCACCAAAGTAGATTCCGCGGCCACCCGATTCCAATTCGATTTTTACATGGGGCAATTTTATACAGGCGCCTGGTTCGAAGCCAAACATGTGATGAATGAATCCGGTTTTAATTTTACCTCGAATGATCTTTCTCAGCGATATTTTGGCTGGGAAAATAGCGGTGTTACGGTTCATGCCGGTAATTTTTATCAGGTATTTGACCGCGGCCTGGCTTTGAACGCGTTCCGAGACGATGATGTCGGGATTGATCTGGTTCTCGACGGTTTTAAGGCTGATTTGCGTAGTCAGTATTTCGATTTGGATATGTTTTCGGCGACTCGCGGCCCCGCCGGCGGTTTCTCGACCCCGATAATCAGAGGCGCCAGGGCCAAGGCAAAACCGATTAAAATGTTCCAAATTGGCGGGGCTTATGTCAGTTATATTGAAACCACCCGTACCAATATCAATCAGATCAACGGTCGATTTATACTTGATAATATCGATGCCTACATCGAATATGCTAAAAGAAACTATATACTGATTGACTTTATTGACCCCAACCTTAATGAAAGGAAAAGCGGCGATGGCACTTATGCCAATGTAACCGGTTACTATTCATGCTTTACGGGATTTTTCGAATATAAGAATTATATCTATCTTATCTATCCCGACATTGGCTATTTAAATACGCCTCCGGCGGTAAACCGCCAGGACAGATTGCTTCAGGCCGAGGCGTCAAATTCATTTCAACATATTAACGGTGAAAGAGGTTTCCGGGGTAATTTGAGCATGGCCGCTGATGAATACTGGGGAGTTGAATTCGATTATTCCAGGTCGTATTCACGAGGCGGCATATCGATGAGGTTTGATGAGAAATTCGCTGAAATAAGAGGCAATTATTTTAGTAATAACGTATTCTATATTAATCTTGATAAAATAAATTATTCCTGGACCGTAGTCGATACTCTGGGGAAGCCGACTTTTTATTATCGAAACGAATTGAAACCCGCGTTGGAAATTAATTACGATATTGATGATTTTAACGGTTTGACTCTGGATGCTTTTATAATCAGTTACGACTTGCCGACAATTACCGACACGTCTGATTTTTTTGCCGATTCATCTGACTACTCCGAGAAAAATATCAGCCTGACTTATTCCCGGGCCCCCAATCTAAGGGCGACAATCGGCGGAAGCTGGTCGAATAATAAGGCCTCAACCGAGCCCTCCGGGATGGGATTTTTGGAAATTACATACACTTATATGACCCATGATTTAACCGTATTTTACGGCGGACAGCGAGGTGGTTTGGTATGTTCGGGCGGCGTTTGTAAATATCACCCGACATTTAAAGGATTCAGGGTTACTCTTCTAAGCCGATTGTAACAAAGCTTGGTTTTTATGCTTGTTATTTTATGATGTTGTATTATTATTACATAGAGATCAAAAAGTAGGGTTTGGAGGTATTTCAATGAAATTCGGCGAAAAATTTCTAATCGCGTTTTTGTTAATAGTGACTATATTTGTTTCGGCCAATGCCACAGACAGATTGGTCCTGGTGGAGATGTTTACCAACGCGGGGTGAAGCTATTGCTATCCCGTTGATCTGGTCTTAGATCAAATAGCGGAGAATTACCCCGATACGGTGGTGGCTTTAAGATATCATGTCTGGTGGCCCGGCACCGACCCCTATTACAATTTTAATACATCTGAAGTTATAGTCAGAACGGACTACTATAACGTAGGCGGGGTACCCGATACCCATATAGATGGATTTATAGATGGTTCGCCCAATATGTCCTTGATCAGAAGCCGTTTTTATATGGAACCGCCTCTGGATATTGCTTTAAGCGGCAATTACGATCCGGATTCCCGTACAGGCAACTTGAATATCAGGTTAACCGGAATTGATGACGCCTATTGGGATAGCCTGTATTTAAGGATTGCGTTGACTGAATCTGATCTTTATTATCATGGTTCCAACGGCCTCAATTGGCACAATCAGGTGATGCGTGATATGATACCAAATCCTAACGGGTATCCAATCGATATCGGTTATGGCGAGACTGTTAACATGTCTCAGCCCTTTACATTACCGGCGTCATTAGTGGCCGACAACTGCGAAATTATTGTTTTCGCCCAAAACGATTACATGAAAGAAGTTTATCAGACCGCCAGGATTAAAATCAGCGATATTCCGACGGGGATTGACGATGAAGTCGCGGGTTTGCCAACTGAATTCAGGTTGGCACAGAACTATCCTAATCCATTCAATGCCAAAACCTTAATCAGCTATTCGCTTGATAAACCCGGCGCTGTCGAATTGGCAGTCTATGATCTGGCCGGCCGCAAAGTGGCCAATTTATATAGCGGTACTCAAGATGCCGGCAACTATCAAATTATCTGGGATGGTACTAATGATAATGGCATAGTTGTATCTTCGGGCATTTATTTCTATCGTCTGGACGTTGATGGTCATAGTTTTTCAAAACAAATGACGTTGCTTAAATAGATCATTAGATCTATGTGTTGGGTGGGGTTTGTGCCCGCCTATTAAATACGATATTGAATGAGGTGAATGGATAAAAGGCGGAATATATGACTCATTCGATTGTATTTCTCTTGTAAAATATAACTTTTTGGTGTCATTTGATAAAAACCAATAATGATTCAGGAGGAACGTGCATGAAAAATGGCCAAAGAACAATCATTTCCATAGCTTTACTTTTATTGGCTATGGCGGTTTCAGTTCAGGCTGCCCAAAGGCTGGTACTTTTCGAAAATCAAACCAACACTGGGTGATCAGGGTGTCACAGCGCTGATCTGGTCTTAGATCAGCTAATCCTTGATTATCTTGATAATTTGGCTGTCGTTTCATATCATGCCTCATGGCCATCATCCAGTGATCCCTTTTATAGATATAACACTTCGGAAAACGACGCCCGGGTATACTATTACCCCCCTGATCCGGATGGATATCGCTATACACCTTATGGCTATACCGACGGTGTTTATCGCGGTTCATCTTACACAGCCTGGGGCAGCTGGATTCAAGCACGGAAAAATCTAAGATCGCCTCTCACGATTACACTAGATGGTTCATTTGATGAAGGGACGCGTACAGGCAATTTAAATATCTCTATATATGCTGAAGATCAGATTACCTTGAACGGCCTGAAAGTCAGAATAGCCCTGACAGAAGACAGCCTATATTTCAACGGCCCAAATCACACCTTGTGGCATAATTGTACGATGAGAGATATGATCCCCTCGGCCACCGGTATTACTTTAAACATTACCCAGGGTCAAACGGTGGACTTTTCCCAGGGATTTTCCGTACCCGAACCGTTGGTCATTGATCGTTGCCGACTCGTTGTGTGGGTCCAGGCGGATCAATCCAATTATGAAGTTTTACAGGCAGCCCGGACAAAAGTTGGCGATCTTATGACATCGATTGATGATGGTTTAGCGGATTTGCCGTCTAATTTCCAATTGAACCAGAATTATCCCAACCCGTTTAATGCCAGCACTACTATTGGCTATTCACTAATAAATGAATGCCGGACATCACTGGCGGTTTATGATTTGGCCGGACGTAAAGTCGCCGATCTTTTCAACGGCAGGCAAGCGGCGGGTAATTACAGGATTACCTGGAACGGCGCCGATAATAATGGCCGGGTTGTTTCATCCGGTGTCTATTTCTATCGTTTGATAGCAGATGGACAAAGTTCAACCATGCGGATGATGCTTTTAAAATAAACGTAATTTTAGTAAGTTTAAAAGGCGGCCAGTAGAGTCTATCTCAAAGGGCCGCCTTTTTTAGATGGATGACTTAATTATTGACAATATTGTAATAAATGATATATTAAAGCTATATCTGATTATATTTAACTGCCTGATATTTGAGGAGGTTAATAATGAAAAAGATGATAACAAGTTTTTTCTATGCAATAATAGCGATTTTGGTAATCGCCGATTCCGCTGCCGCCGGTCGAAGATTAGTGGTTTTTGAATCGTTTACTAACACATCGTGAAGTTATTGCTATAGCGCTGATCTGGTCTTAGATCAGTTAACCGATACTTATTCGGAATATTTCGCCTGTATCCGCTACCATGTTGACTGGCCGGGGGAAAATGATCCTTTCTTCCTTTATAATATATTTGATAATGGTGATAGAAGAGGTTATTATCATGTCAATGCCGTACCTCAAGCATATGTCGATGGAACGATCGATCCTGGCGGGACGAGTGCGTATTGGCCCGCGATACAGAGTAGATATGCCGTAGACGCGCCTCTGGATATCCAATTAGGAGGAGCCTATAATCCTTCTACCCGCGAAGGGGATTTGGATGTTCATATAACGGCAACCGACGACATTGCTTATGAGGGGCTTTTCTTGAAAATCGCTTTAATTGAATCAGAGATTTATTATCAGGCTCCCAACGGCGGTGTCTGGCATCACCAGACAATGAGGCAAATGTTCCCTTATGGCTTAGGTACCAGGATTTACATTGAGGAAGAAGGGGAAGTAGTCGATCATTCCGAACCGATTAGTTGTCCTGAGCCATTAGTAGAAGAAAACTGCGAAATAGTGGTTTTTGTCCAGGCATATGGTACCCGCGATATTCTTCAAGCCGCCAGAATTCGCCTGACAGATATCCCCACCTCCGTGGATGAGGAAAACAGTTTACCGGTTAAATTATCATTGGCCCAAAACTATCCCAATCCTTTCAATGCCCGCACATCTATTAATTATACGATTGATAAGAAATGTATGGTTGAATTAACCATATATGATTTACTTGGCCGAAAAATAAATACGCTTGTCAGCGACACTAAATTACCAGGTCAATATCATATGGTCTGGGATGGGTTCAACGCTGACGGTTCAACTGTATCATCCGGTATCTATTTTTATCGCCTAATTGCGGGCGATAAGGCTATTAGTAAGCAGATGATACTGATAAAATGACGACGCGGCATCGTTTTTTAAAAAGCGGGTATTACGCCCGCTTTTTTGTTGATATTGCCTTTGAAAAATACTTAAAATACCTACAATCATTATTTATGGAGCGTGCTTATGAAAGGTATTAAAAGACATAGCAAGGAAGACAGGCGGCGGGTCGTAGCCGAAATGATCCCGTTAATAAAACGAAAGTTCGGCGATAATCTGATCGGCCTGGCTTACGATGCCTCCATGGCCAGGGATGAGGATGCCGACTATTCCGATGTCGAAATTATCGCTTATCTCAAAAAGCCGCCGGATGATCAATATCCTAAAGCGATGGTTAAAATATATGACGGTATGCTAATTGAATTTGAATGGCTTACCCCATCGGCTGAGATTAAAAAAGTGCGGGAGGTCACCGCCGATTGGTATATCGCCGGATCGGATTTTCAGAAAGCTATAATCAACGAACAGTTGATTGATGAAATTAATCGATACGCTGTGCCGGATCTTGAAAAAAAATGCCGGGACCGCGCCGCGGCAAAATGGTATGAGGTCCAGGAATCCACGGGCAAACTTTTTAACGCTATCGATCAAGAAAATGCCGAGGGCATACCGTTGCTGTTTTTCGATACATGTCTGCATATGTTAATTGTTCTCTCATTTATTAATGCAATTCCTTACACCACTTTTTCCAGATTCGTAGCCCAGGCCCGGAAATTACCGATAAAACCGGCATCTTTAAACAAACTATTGGATATTTTATGTAAAGGCAAATACACCGATTGGCCGGCTTTAAGAAACATAGTCGAAAAAGTGTTCGAGGAATTTGAAAAAGTCTTTGAAGATTTAGGTTATGACCTTTACTACGATAACTTTGATCCTAATTTACCTCATAAAGATTTTTTCAATAGCATTATTTGACAGAAACTTAGAGTTATTTATATCAGTCCTATTTTCAATACGATTTGACAATCCTTTCGCTTGAATCTATACTATGCCGTTATTGAAAGGAGCCTGCGTGAAGGAACCGGAAGTTACGCCGGAACTGGCTGAAGAGCACGGCCTGTCCGAGGAAGAATACGCCAAAATATTGGAAATTCTTGGTCGTATCCCGACCTATACAGAGTTGGGCATCTTTTCTGTCATGTGGTCGGAGCATTGTTCATATAAAAATTCGATCGCTCAACTTAAAACCTTACCGCGCAGTGGCGGTAAGCTTCTAACGGAAGCAGGTGAGGAAAATGCCGGCGCGGTGGATATCGGCGATGGCCTGGCTTGCGTATTCAAGATTGAATCGCATAATCACCCCTCGGCGATTGAACCATACCAGGGGGCGGCTACCGGTATCGGCGGCATCCTGCGGGATATTTTCACGATGGGCGCGCGGCCCGAGGCTACTTTCAATTCGCTGAGATTCGGATCACTGGACAATCCACATGTCCGTTATATATTCGATGGTGTAGTGCGCGGCGCCGGCGATTACGGCAATTGTTTCGGCGTCCCGGATATCGGCGGTGAGGTGGTATTCGAGCCGGCTTACACCGGTAATCCGTTGATTAATGTCATGGCGCTTGGTATAGCCAAAACCTCCGATTTGCTTTCGGCTACCGCCAAAGGCAAGGGCAATCCGGTGCTGATCGTGGGCGCCAGGACCGGCCGTGATGGCATTCACGGGGCAACTTTCGCTTCGGAAGAATTATCCGAAAAATCTGCCGCCAAACGTCCCGCCGTGCAAATCGGCGATCCGTTTACCGAGAAACTTCTACTTGAAGCCACACTTGAGATTATCAAGAAAAAGCTGGTGGTCGGCATTCAGGATATGGGCGCCGCCGGTATCACCTGCTCTACATCCGAGATGTCCGAACGCGGCGGCTGCGGCATGGAAATCGATATAGATAAAGTGCCCGTTCGTGAAGAAGCTATGACGCCTTACGAAATCATGCTATCGGAATCGCAAGAACGGATGCTGGTAGTAGCCCGTCCGGATACATTAGACGATGTGCAAGATATATTTAAAAAATGGGGATTGCACGCCACCGTGATTGGCAAAGTAATCCCTGAAAATATGCTTCGGGTGTATTCGCGGGGTCAAATACGAGCCGAGATTCCACCCGATTGTCTGGTGCTCGGGGGCGGCGCGCCGGTTTATATAAGAGAGCAAAGGAAACCCGATTATATTGATGAATTAGTTGAATTCGATCCTCTATCGGTTGATGAGCCATCAGATTATAATGAAACGTTAAAGCGACTTATAAGCGCGCCTAATATAGCGTCCAAACGCTGGGTCTATCAGCAATATGATACCTCGGTGAGAACCAATGTGACAATCGGACCGGGCAGTGACGCGGCCGTGATACGAATCAGGAAATCAAATAAAGGGCTGGCGATATCGACCGATTGCAATGGGCGATGGTGTCATCTGAACCCGCGTCTGGGCGCCATGCATGCTGTTTGCGAGGCGGCCCTGAACGTGGCCTGTTCCGGCGCGAAACCGGCGGCAATTACTAATTGTCTGAATTTCGGCAATCCTTACGATCCCGAAGTCTATTACACATTTGCCGAGGCGGTGGCCGGTATGGGCGAAGCTTGCCGCACGCTGGATACGCCTGTAACCGGCGGCAATGTCAGTTTCTATAACGAGCAAGGCGGCATGACCGTTTACCCATCGCCGGTAATAGGCATGGTGGGCGTGCTGGATGATGTCAAGAAGCGGCGGACTTCCTTTTTCGAAAACGAGGGTGACCAGATTGCCATAATCGGCATCAACCGCGGCGAGCTTGGCGGGAGTGAATATCTCAAGACAATTCACGGAGAGGTCGCCGGGCCGATTCCGGAGTTATCGCTGAACGATGTAAAAAACGTAATCAATCTACTGGTCGAATTGGCCGACAAAGAACTCATTAATTCGGCGCATGATATTTCCGATGGGGGTCTGGCGGTGACGTTAGCCGAATGCTGTTTCAAACACGATATCGGCGCGAAAGTAGATCTCAAATCGAGTTTAAGGCCGGACGCGCTTTTGTTTGGCGAATCCAGGCCATTGGTAGTATTATCATTCGCCCCACCCGGGCTTGGCGATATCCAGGCTCTCTGTCATAAGTATAATGTCCCCTTCGAATTGATAGGAGCAACCGGCGGGGTCAATCTGGTAATCAATGATTTTATCAAATGCTCTATTACAGAGCTAAAAAATATCTATGAATCCGCTATCCCCAACAAAATGGACAAGATAATTCATTAAATTGGGTCGCCCAATTGTTTAAATATAGAATATAGAATTGCGGTTTTTGTGATTTCACCAGCAATGATGTTTTTCAGATTATAAATCCTTGACAGAAAATTCCTCTTGTCCTACAATTAAGGCATGATGGATATTTTCAAATTCATTTTCTGTCTATTTATATTCGTGATCCTTAGTTTTTTACCCGTCGAGGCCGCGGTTGATTTGCGGATCACCGATCAACCCAATGATAACGGGCAAACGCTGATTATCGACTGGAATATGCCCAACTTGGCTGTCGGTACGTCTGAATTCGGCTATCAGTACACGCTTCAACGAGCCGAATCGAAGGATGGACCATATGAGGATATTGAAATCCTCACCACCGATAAAGGGACAAAAGTAGACGGCGGGCTTGATCGATCAAAAGAATATTATTATCGAATCAGAACTCATTTCATTAAAAACGATGCCTACTCCGCTATGCGCGGACCATTCAGTCCCAGGCGCAACTGGTTTCATTTCGGCCGGATTAATGTTTTAATAGGAGTATTAATTACCGGAATATTGGTAGGCATATTCATATTGATAGGCAAACGCGGCGGTACTTTATATTTGCGGCCGATAAGCGGCCTGGAGGCAGTGGATGAGGCGATAGGCCGGGCTACCGAGATGGGTAAGCCGATTTTATACTCATCCGGGACCGGCAAGATGGATCGTCCCGCGACTATCGCCAGTATGAATATACTTGGCTCGGTCATTGAAAAAGTAGCCGAATATAATACGCCGTTGATTTTTCCCAACAAGGATCCGGTGGTAATGGCAGTGGCGCAGGAGGTCGCTTATGAGGCTTATACCCGCGCCGGTCACCCCGATAATTTCAATCCCGATAATATTTTCTTCGTGACCGATTCACAATTCGGCTACGCGGCGGCAGTCGATGGTATAATGCTTCGCGAACAGCCGGCGACGAATCTGTTTTTAGGCACTTTCGAAGCTGAATCGCTGATTTTAGCTGAAACCGGTAATTCAATTGGCGCGATTCAGATAGCGGGCACCGATTCCTCAATACAGATGGCGTTTTTCGTAGTCGCTTGCGATTATGTGCTGATCGGTGAGGAACTCTTTGCCGCCTCGGGTTATTTGTCCAAAGATCCTCAGGTATTGGGCAGTTTGAAGGGTTCGGATTATACCAAATTGATTATAGTCGCTATCATGCTTATAGGCGTACTGATGGTTTTATTTGGCAATCTCAATTTCCTGGATTGGTTGAGTATACAATAAGATGAGAAGACAGATTCCGATATTCATTTGTTTCGGTTTCGGCGCGTTCATGCTGGTACAATTTTTCATTCCAGCCTTGACCGGTGCCTATGAGACGGCGGTAGACTGGACCCAAACGATATTCATATTTACTTTGCTTGTCGGTGTGGCCGGTATGATAAAATATCACGCCGAAAAGATATCCCGTAAGGTGAAAGGCTATGGTTATAATATCGTCACACTCGCCGGTGTTGCGATAATGGCGATAAGCGGCCTGGTCTGGGGCCGGGGAGAGGGTACTGCTTTTGCCTGGATGTTCGATTATATGCAGGCGCCGATGCAGGCAACGGTATTTTCTCTACTGGCGTTTTTCGTCGCGTCGGCCGCTTACCGTGGTTTCAAGATCAGGAATTTTGAAGCGTCATTGCTATTGTTCGCGGCGGTGCTGGTGATGATTGGCCGGGTGCCTCTGGGCGATTTCATCTCGCCGTATTTCCCTAAAGTTGCCAACTGGATTTTGAATGTACCATCGATGACGGCCCGGCGCGGTATATTCGTGGGTATCGGACTGGGCACAATCGCCACCTCGCTGAGAGTCATTCTCGGTGTCGAACGCACGTACCTGGGGCGCAGTTGATATGAGTTTTTGGGAAAAAATATCAACGGTAGACCGGCGGATAATATTTGTCCTGATTTTTCTGGGTGTGGCTATACCGCTTATATTCAATTTCACCTTGCCTAACGCGATTACGAATGAAGTCCGGAATACCTATGAATATATTGACAATCTGCCCGAGGGATCGGTTTTGCTGTTTTCTTTCGATCATGATGCCGCGACCTTACCCGAAATGGAGCCGATGGCCAGAGCGTTGCTTTATCATGTTTTCTCCAAACATTTCAAAGTTATCGGTATGGCTTTTCGTCCCGAAGGCGCGACTATCGGCAATAAAGCTTTTCAGACAATGGGTAAGAAGTTCGGTCTGGTCGAGGGCGAGGATTATGTATTCCTTGGTTATCGTCCCGAAATAACCTCGGCGATTTTAGGCATGGGTGAAAATATCGCGCGTGTCTATCCAAAAGATTTTCGCGGCATTCCCTTAGAGGAAATACCGCTCATGCAAAAAGTCAGGAATTATCGCGATATTGCGCTGGTGGTCTCGGTTTCGGATGATGATACGCCGACGTACTGGATCAATTACGCCAATGCCCGCTATCAAGCCGCGGTTGTACCGGCAATCACAGCCGTGATGGCGACTACTTTCTATCCCTTTCTTCAAGAAAAGCAGATTATCGGTATGGTTCCGGGTTTGAAAGGGGCCGCCGAGTATGAACAATTGATTAAAAGACCGGGCGACGCCTCGACGGGCATGAGCGCCCAGAGTATCGCGCATTTGATAATCGTGTTATTCGTTATCTTAGGCAATATCGGCTATTTCATGATAAGACGGCAGAAAGGTACATTCTGATGGAAACGTTAGGAATCTGGCTGGCCGCCTTTCTGACACTGGCGATTTACTCATTTCTTTATAAGGATAATCCGTTCTATAAGTTTGCGGAGCATCTTCTGGTTGGCCTGTCAGTTGGCTTTTTAATAGTGATCGCTTATATGGATACGGTCGTACCGAAAGTTCTTGATCCTTTATTTGTGCATAAGAAGTTACTGGTCATAATTCCGGTCGTACTCGGGCTTCTGATGTTTACCCGTTTTTCCAAGAAACACGCCTGGTTGTCCCGGCCGGCTCTGGCTTTGTATATCGGTTTTGGCGCGGGCGTTTCTATTCCGGCCAATATGCAATCGTATATCTTGGCGCAGATTAAAGCGACTGTTTCGCCGTTTGCTCAAATGGCCTCAGTTGGTGACGCGCTTAATGCCATAATCGTTTTGATCGGCTTAATTACTACATTGATGTATTTCTATTTCTCCAAAAAACATGAGGGGTTGTTCGGTGGAACGGCCAAAGTCGGGATTTATTTCTTAATGATATTTTTCGGGGCTACTTTTGGATTTACGGTCATGGCTCGTATATCTCTTTTGATAGGAAGGACAGCTTTCCTGTTAAGGGATTGGCTGCATATAATAAATTAATAAAGAGGTGTTCGATGTTGAAATATATTATTGCCCTAACCGCGTTTTTACTGATAGCCGGTTGCGGTGAAAAAGAGATGAAGTACTGGCAGAGAGTCGATCTCGGCGGCGATTTCACTAAGTCGCATATACTAAGTACCGTTGTTAAAGGCGATGAAATCCTTATCGGGACTTACGGCAAGGGCGCTCTGTTTTCCAAAGATAAAGGCAATAGCTGGGAAATATTCGAATCGAACGATAAGGAAGATAATTCCGGCTTATCGTGGAATTACATCCTCGGCGGTGTCTGGGATGGCGATTATATCATTTTGGCAACACTTGGCGATGGTTTGAATATCTCCAACGACGGTGGTAAAACCTGGAAACGGCTTGGCTATAACTTTTTCGGCATCGAATACCTTTATACTGTCGGCGCCTGTGAAAGCGGCAAGGTTAAGTATATCCCTACCGCCGATGGCATCGTTTATTTCGAAAATGATATCGACCCTGATGTTCAGTATGTTCAAAAGCCCTATAAAACAATCGATGAGACTCAGGGGCTGGCCTCGCAATATTTATACGATATGCAAATCGATGGTGACAATATGTATGTCGGTTCATTGCATGGCTTTTCTGTTTCGCGTGACAAGGGGCAGAGTTGGCAGAATTTTTCACCGACCGGCACATATACTAAAAGCAAATTGCCTTACTGCAAAATCCGGGCGGTCGCGGCTTACAAGAAAACCTGGTACGCCGGCGGCGATGACGGCTTGTTCTATTCGGATGATAACGGCGAAAACTGGGTGAACATTTCGCACGGGCTGCCATCGCTTTACGTGCATGATATCTTAATCGATAGCAAGGGGATGCTCTGGGTGGCTACATATAAAGGCGTCGCTTATTCGGATAACAAGGGCAAATCATATAAAGTGTTCGGCAAGACATCAGGATTTTACGGCGAAAACATCAATTGCCTGGCGGAGACCCCGGACCATAATATTTACGCCGGCACGAATTATGGCTTATATACAATGGTGGAGCAAATCCCGCCGCTCAATGTTTATCCGGAACCATCAGCTGTGTTTGAAACCGCCGAGAAACCTATTCATCAATGGATGATACGGCCGGTATCGCCGGAGGAAAACAACGAACGCGACCAGACATATCTCTATGGCGCGACTATGGGCGGCAATTTCCGTCAGCATCAGGGCTGTGAATACAATGATCCCGAAGGCACCGCACTTCTGGCTGTCGATGATGGCGTTATCGTGTATACCAACGAGGAAATCGGCCATACGGTTTTGCGATGCGATACCCGTTTCGAGGATTATTACGTCTACGCCCATTATCATCATATGTATAAAATAAGCCGCTATATAGGTGATTCAGTCCGCCGCGGTGAGACAATCGGTGGAATTGGCAAGAAAGGCAATGTCACCAACGAACATTTGCATTTCGAAGTATCGCTTTCGAAAGCCAACGATTCCAACGTGCCTAATAAGACAGTCAATAACGAACTTTGGCAGAAACCACTTCCCGACTGCGGGACGATAGTTGGTAAAATTGTTGATGACATGGGTAATCCAATCCCGGGCGCCAGGATTTATGGCGTGGAGAAACCGGTGCCGACTGAAACGCCGTTTTCTTACGCGGAAAGCTACCGCGACCAGGTCAATCCCAGCCCGGCCTACCATGAGAATTTCGTTATCGCCGATGTTCCCGCCGATGAATACCTGTTATGGGTAGAGGATAACGGCCAGCAATTCGCGGTGAAGGTTAAAGTAACTGCCAACATGGTCACACAGGTTAAGCTGATAGATAAGCAGTATAGGGCCGAAGAGCCGGATACCGCTGATAGCGAGAATCAGTAAGTCGCTTGCACAGATGTTCTGTCAGGTCGTAGGCCGAAGGCCGTGACCTGGCAGCGGTTAATATTATTTTAATTTTTGATTAAGAGTAGCTAACCATTTTATAGCAAAAATTCTATATATGTTTGTCTGATCGCCTTCAGTGGCTTCAACAACTTCTTCGAAAAAGGGTGCGGATTCCTTTTTTAATTTAATATCCGAAGAAAATAGCCACGTGTCTGATAAAGAAACGCCTATCAAAAATTGTGTTCTGATGAAATAAGGG
>CAZFSN010000070.1:0-14068 GCA_964521815.1 uncultured Ignavibacteria bacterium
AACTGTCAGACATGAAGAGGTGATCTGGTCTTATTGGGGCTTTTTACCGATAAGTAATCTACATTTACACATATTCGTTTTCCCAATGGGTGAATAATGACGCCTACAGAAGATTATATTATGGTTGCGGCTTTTATATTATGCGGCGGCTTTGCGCTGGTTTTGGGATTTTTCAAGTTCCGGAAATATCGTGTCATTCGGGATACGCCGCGTTCCAGGATCGGATCACTGTCGAACGGGATTGTTGAAATCGAAGGCAGCGTTGAAACCGATAAACTTATCAAGTCGCCATTCTCGAAAGCTGATTGCGTATTCTATAAATACGAGATCAAAGAATATCGCAGGTCCAGTTCATCCCAGAGTAAGCGCTTGTCCTACCGATGGGAGACAGCTAGCTCCGGCGACCATCGGGTGCCATTTTACGTAGTAGATGAAACCGGCAAAGCTTTGGTTGAGCCGGATAAGGCCGACTTCGTCGTTTCACATAAAAATGTATATTCTGAAAAGAACCCGGGATCAAATGACTCAGTTATGGCGATCCCCAAATTCATAGAAAAACTGAAAAACTGGGATACAAATGATCCAGCACCATTATTCAGCGATGAATTGGAACTGGAACCGATGGATTCAAGAACCAATTTCCAACGCGCCAGAGTTGGAGGCAGGAGGTATCACGAGTACTATATCGAACCAGGCGATAAATTATTCGTGTTAGGAACAGCGACCAAAAGAACTGACTCACCAAGCGACATTGTTATTAAGCGAGGCACGGATGACAAAACGTTTGTCATCTCGGATAAAAGCGAAAAGGCGGTGCTTAAAAGCCTGAAGAAAATGACGCGGATTTGTTTTATCCTTGGAGCCATCTTTATAGCGGCCGGTATTGTAATGTTACTTATGATTCCGGGAGTCATCCCGGAAGGTTGATTAAAATATTGAGTTTCATCGAAAGCTACCTGAGACATTTTAAAATATCTACTTCGTGCTTCTTCTAATTGGCTAAGCATCACTGCGGAATCATTCATAACTGATAAAATATGATATCATTTTGAAAATTACCGGCGCATCATTAATATTTACTGCCCTAATGTATACCTGTAAAGCCATCTATTCTTTTGATGCGGCCTATTATTGCGCTCTGTAACTTATTATTTTCCAGCAAGTTCCATTAATGAATTTATAGAGGAATGAGGTTTCGAATTCAAAAGTCACAAAAGCTTGCTGAGAGTGAGGTAGGGGCCGCCTCCAAGGCAATCAATTGATATACATAAAGTTATAAACAATAACGGATTGTGGTTTTGTCACTCTCGGCAAACATATTACTGTTATAAATCTATTTTATTTAGCATTTGACGCTGTGAGAAGTTAAAAGCTAACCATGCAAAACTGCCCATTTTAGCCTATAATTATAGCTTTGTTTTTTAAATGTATTTATTATCTTTATACTGTAATATTGCGATTCATATGTTCTGGCAAAGATAGAATTTTGGCATACATATGTTTATGCCTTGGCTGGATAGAAATAATAATATGTTATAATTTCAAGAGGAGAAGCGCTATGCAAAATCGCTACAGGTATGTATTAGCAAGTTTAGTGTTCATTGTGATTGCATCAGTAGCAATTGCTGAAATCCCTCATCTGATTAACCTTCAGGGATACCTGGTAGATGATACGGGACCTATATCGGGAAGCCTCGAAGCGACTTTCAGAATTTATGATGCTCCATCAGGCGGTACCTCGCTCTGGGAAGAGACCGATTCGATAGTTGTCGATAACGGACTTTATTCTGTTATCTTGGGCCAAATAAATCCAATCAACATAGCTTTCGAAGATGAAAGATGGATAGGTGTTCAGATGACCGGACATCCTGAAATGTTTCCCCGCTATCGCCAGACTTCACAGCCATTTACCTTTGTTGCACAGTTAGCTGACAGCAGTAACACGATTTCAGATAATGCCATAACCTCGAGCAAAATAGAGAATGAGACAATCCAGCCGGAAGACCTTTCGTTTATTCCCGCGATAAGGCCAATTATTGATCCTCAAATTGGCCCTGGTGAAATATCCAATGATGCTATCAGAAGTGATCATATATTTAATGGTACAATTCTAATTGAGGATTTATCGTTTACCCCAACAACAAGACCCCTTAATCCCGGTATTGAGACATCTGAAATAAGTGATAACGCAGTTACTTCGAGCAAAATTATGAATGGTACAGTACAAGCTGAAGATCTTTCTTTTACCCCAGTAACGCGCCCTCTAAGCCCAGGGATAACAACAGCAGAAATCAGTAATAATGCGATCAACAGTGCTAAAATTATTGACAACTCAATAACTCTAAATGATATAGGACAAAATGGCGCTTCATCAGGCCAAACAATTAAATGGAATGGATCACATTGGATCGCCGCCAATGATAGTGTTGGTAGCTTCGATCCGCCTCCAACAGCGGGGATTGCGTCGACCCACACTTCTGTTTCCACAACTCTGATCAGTGAATCAATGACTGATATAACTACAGTTACAATCAGCACACCGGATGATGGTTATATTTTCGTTCAGGGCCGTTGCAGAATTACATTCGATAATGGTTCTACCGTTCTTCCAATATCCGCATACTTACAAATAGATGAAACCCCCGGAGGTATGGAAACTACTCCGTATTATATCACTGCCGGATTAACGGGTACCCAAAATTTAGGATATGCCGATTATATCCCAGTATATGTTGATCGTGTATATCAAAAATCAGCGGGAACTTATACTTTTAGACTGGAGGGAAGAGGTGGGGGAATTGATCCTTCCTCCGTGGTTCGTGCGGCTTCGCAAAGCGTCACAGCTATTTACATTCCAAACGCAATGGGGTCTATCAGCGTCGGTAATACCACGGGGAGTAATGGGAGGTAGTTGATGAGATATTTAATATTAACCACAGCGATTATTATATTGGCCCCGTTAAATATATTTTCTCAAACGATATCTCATCAGCGAATAAGTGTCGGTTCGGGTGGAGGTAAATCATTGGATGGTACATACACTAACTTTGTTATTATGGGACAAACAATATATGGTGAATCGACTGACAACGTGTTTGTAGGAAGCGGCGGTTTTCTAGGCGGCGCCGATGAATGGTTTGTATCGATTAATGAAAAATTCGATCTTCCTTTAGAATTCAAGCTGTCACAGAATTATCCGAATCCGTTCAACCCGAATACTACGATCAGCTATACTGTTCCTCACTCCTCACATGTAATACTCGAAGTGTATGATATTCTTGGTCGAAAAACGGCTACGCTGGTGAACGAGTTTCGGGATGCTGGCCGACACACTGTGATCTGGCAAGCGGATAATAACTCATCCGGTATGTATTTCTACCGGATTGTTGCCGGGGATCATACTCAGGCAAGGAAAATGTTATTGTTAAAATAGCAATCGCTGCTCTAATGTATATCTGTAAAACATAATCAACATTTTCCATAGCTCTTTATTGGATTTCACAACTGATTGTTTTCCAGCGAGTTCCGTTTATATATTTATAAAGGAATGAAATTTCGAATTCGAAAGTCACAAAAGTTTGCTGAGAGTGAGGTCGGGGCCGCTTCTTTTGGAATCAAGAAATTAACTGTATTTATAATTTATGGTGAATTGCCTGATGTATATTACTATTCGGAATTGGTATCCGAATCCATGCAAGCGATGCCCTCAATTTCGACTTTAGAGCCATAATGTAAGTTTGAACAGGGCACAACACATCTGGCGGGTTTATGATCCCCAAAAAAATCGGCATAACAGGTATTCACTCGGGGCCAAAGCTCAATGTCCGAAATATATATGGTTAATTTGGCGATACTATTCCTATCTATTCCGACTTCGTTTAGAATAGTCTCGAAAGCCGTCAGAGCTTTGACAACCTGGTGTTCGACGTCACTATCGGGATTGTCATTAGCTCCGACCCCGAGTTGCCCGGAAAGAAATATCATGTTTCCAGCCCGCATGGCATGCACATAATGCCCCTGAGGAGAAGGAAGATCGGGTGAAGTAATTGCTCTCATAAAATATCCTTTTTAATTTAGATAAATTAACTTATCCTCTTTGAGATAATTATACTGAACAAGAAACGGGGTGCCAACATAAAATAACCCTTCTCCCCGCGTCAAAAATACGACAACACTTGATGGTATATCTGTGGTATTCTCTGGTGCTTTCTGGTGTCGAAAAGTGTAGGTCGAGATGAGCCTAATTTCTAGCGAGTCAACGCAATAGGATAGCTGGCAACAACTTGGCAAAAACCTCGTCCGAGGAATCATAATCCTCGTGTCCGGGGTTCGAGTCCCTGCGCCGCTAATTGTCTTTCAAGGAGTTACAGGGATTCATAAAACGAGCACTGATACTTGCGGTTACAATCCGCTAACATTTAATATAAAAAAGACCGCCCGCATATCCAAGCGGCGATTGTTGGGGATAGCCGTAGTCCCTAATGCGGGAACTTTCCCAATATTTCGTCATTGTACTCAGTCGCTCGGTGTAAAAAACTCATCGGCGTTTTAATAGGGTATGCCCGGGCAGTTTCCGCAAATTGAAAATCTATATCAACCCGGGTTACCGACAAAGCCTCCACTCGATATGTGCCGCCAGTTTTTCGCTGGCCATGACTTTATTATAATTTTGGAATTTATTTGCAATTTGGATTTTACACAAAAAAGCGTCAGATTCGTTAGTAAGCATTATTCCATTAAATGTCAAATCGTTCAGCAAGATGATCAAATATTACGATTACCCATATCCGCATACGCATTATACTGGCTATTTATTGGTGTTGACTTGTTAATGCATTAATAGTAGCTTTTTTCCGAGAATTAAACGTTGGTTTATCCCTCAAGGAAATCAGGCCTTGATATTTGTTCTACTTAAAATTTAGGGTACGCTTGATACAATACCATGCTTTCAGCCTAGCCAGAAGCGTATTTCAAAACTGTATTAAATGATGTGTTGATGAGTGACTTTTAACTTCTGTGTTCGACATTTGAGATTTTTTACCAAGGAATTCTTTAGTGATAGCACCTTTGGTAGCACGTTAACATTTTGATATATATAGGGTTATTTGTTTGATATCATGTTAATAATCGGAAAAGGAGGCTTTGGAATTAAGACAGGTCTACGTATGTTTACTGCTGGAATTAAACGGGCAATTCTGACACTTTTAGCATCTATATTCGGCAGCAAAAATCTGGATTTTAATTAAAAAGATTAGCCTAAAATCTTCAAAGAGGGAACAAATGAAAAAAAGTATTAATGTGTTACTCACTTGTCTTCTGGTTCTTTGTGCTGGAGTAGCAATTGGAGCCAACATCGACGTAAGCCAACCCAGTTACTGCACTACCAACAATGCTTACGATCGCAATCCATCGGTCATTTACGATGGCGCGAATTATTGGCTGTTTTATACGAAAGGAGACGATGTCTCCACAGATGGCGTACGCGGCCCAACGTATGATCCCGATGGCGATACTTACGTAGTTTACTACAAGACAGCCTCGACTATCGACGGATTAGCAGGCGTTTCTGAGACCAAGCTGACATTATCAGAGTCAAATCGGCCGACTGGTTTTGATCAGCGTGTTGTTTCGGCCACGGCCTTTAATGGCAAGATTTACGCTTTTGTGTCAAGCGGACAATCCGGTACAGATCGAGGTCTGTATTATTACGAATATAGTGGAGGCAGCTGGAGCGGGCCGACAACTCTTATAGCCGATGCCACGGCCAGCGGCGCTCATGTAAATGTCACATCGGATAATTCATACGTTTACATTGTCTGGGAATCATCAGATGGATCATCGGATTGTTATACCTGGAATGGGACTACGCTCAGCTCTAAGATCGATATAAGCGGCGGCAATCAGCCCAAAATCACTTACTATTTAAGCGGCAAATCAGGCAACTTATTTGTCGTAAATATTGAAGATGACACCGGCGATATCGAAGTATACTTTGCTCTAGCCTCGCCAAACCCGTTGTTTAGCCATCATTCAACAGCTATACCGGGAGGCGGGTTTTACGATCCATGTATTTTCAACGATGGATCTGATCTTTATGTAGTGACTGCTCCTTTTATTGATGCCGATGATCATCAGTATTTGATTCAGGCCAAATTTGATATTTCCTCATCGACATGGTCAAGCGCAAAATCAGTATCTTTTGGTGGCTATGGAAACACATACTGGTGGGATTTTTGGCCTTGCGGTTACTATGATGGATCAAATGCTTACGTATTTTTCGCCACCGAAACCAACAGTCCGGTTTTCAGCGATGGCGAAATCGCGTATATTAAAATGGATTGGGATTTGGCCAACGATCACTATTTCTACATTCAAAATGCCGTGGATCAAGCTGTTTCCGGAGACGAGATCAGTATATATCCCGGATCTTATTTAGAACAGGTTGTTGTAACAACTGATGACTTAACGCTTGCTGGTTCAGGAAATGGCACAGATCCGCTCACAAGCACAATAATCAAATCACCTGAAACCTTGACATATTATTTCACAACAGGAACTAACAATAATTATCCTGTTTTGGGTATTGATGGTGTTTCAAGCTGTTCTATCCAAAATTTAACTGTTGATGGCGATAACCAGGGCCTCAATAACTACAGGTTCGATGGCATCGCGTTTTGGAATGCCGGCGGTACGGTTAATAATGTTGACATTCTAAACATTATGAACAACCCTTTCAACGGCGCTCAACATGGTGTCGGTATTTATTCCTATAATGAAACCGGCGGGCCATATACAATAACCCTAAACGATATACTGGTTGAGAATTTTCAGAAAAACGCTGCGGCATTGAGCGGCGAGGGACTAATGGTTGATGTCGATAATATGACTTGTATCGGGGAAGGTCCAACGTCTGTTATAGCTCAAAATGGAATTCAGATCGGATATGGCGCCAGTGGAACGGTTGATAATTGCTCAATAAGTGGAATTGATTATACGGGTTCAGGTTGGGCGTCAACAGGGCTTCTGGTTTACGGCGGTGATGTTGATGCCTCGGGAGTAAGCCTGGATCAATGCCAGACCAGTGTTTTTTACGAGAATGCCAACGGAACTTTTGATAACGGCTTGATTACTAATCCGACGGGTGATGGTATGTATGCGTGTAATTCATCTGTTTCCCTAACCAGCATCCCGCGTCGGCTAGCTCAGCCAATTGATGATTTCAGGATCGAAAGAACAACAACGACAGTATTTGATGTGAATATCTTAAACAGCACGATCACCGGGCAAGGTATAGAAAACAGCTGGGGTATTGGAGCTTATTCCTCATCGGCAGATCCCGTTAATTTAACTGTGACAGGCTGTGCTATCTCTAACTGGGATTACGGTGCTTATGCTTATGATTACGGCGGCCCAGTGAACGTAACTGCCTATGACAACAGCATAACCACATGTACATATGCGGTTGGTTCGAACACGATTAATATTCAGGACGCGTCCGGCAACTGGTACGGCACAACCAACCCCGAAGATCTGGTAATGTTATTTGAGGGCGGTGTCGACTATACACCCTGGCTCAACACTGGCGATGATATGGATCCCGTATCACCCGGTTTCCAGGGAGATTTTTCTGTACTCTGGGTTGACGACAGCAGCCCGCAAACCGGTCCTGCCGGATATATCGAGGAGGGGATTGATTTAGTATCCGGCAGTACCGTTAATTTAGCGGCCGGAACATATAATGAAACAGCCACAATCGATAAAACGTTATCTCTAATCGGCGCCGGTGTAAATCAAACATTCGTCACCGGAGGCGTTGCGTTTAGCGCGGGCATTTCGGATGTCACCGTTCAGCATATCTATATCACCGGCGTAGCCGCTTCAAATTCAATAATCCGTAGCGACGGCGTTAATACTAATCTGACCATAGATGACTGCATTATTGATGGAGAGGAAATCGCGGGGCGCATGGGCTACGGCGGCGGCAGCCTTGAAGGCGATGTTACAATTACAAATAGCGAATTCATGAATGTCGCGGGTTGGTCGCTTTTTGATTCCAAAAGCGGCAGCGGTGGTGATGGTTCGCCTTTGGGGACAATTACTTTTGCCGATAATTACATCCATGAATGCGATGGTTCAATCGTATTCAGAGGGCTTTCGACCGACCGTACCGATGTTGTTAACATCTACAATAATACCTGGGAAAATATCGGTGATAATTTCGCGACTCCGAGCCAGCATTGGGCGGCTTTCGAGGTCAATCATGCGATCGCGGCAAATATCTATGACAATGCTATCACTAATGTAGTTGAAAGCGAATGGGGCGAAGGCCAGGGCTTCCAGCTGTGGGATATAGGCACGCTGGATATGCATGACAACACTATTACCGATTGTTTTCAGGGTGTGTTTATATTTGATGGTGAGCTCGGGGGCGACTACGGCGGCCCTTATGAAATTCCGGCAGGAAGCATCTATCACAATACTATTACCGGCTTTACTGATTACGCGATGTCAGTCGGCCCCAATTGCACCGGTACTTCTCTTAATGCCGAATTAAACTATTGGGGTTCGGTAAATTGTCAGGAATTTTCGGGTTCGATTCTAGGTAATGTTGATTTCGAACCTTATTGCAATTCAACGTTCTCACAGTGCGATTTTAACTGCGAGGTCACCGAGGTCTGGGTAAATGATGATTGGGCCGGCTCTAATGAAGGCGATATCGTTGATGGCCATGTTTTTGGCTATAACGCTTTCGCTACGATCCAGAATGGTATTGATAATGTAATCGCCAGTACAGTTCATGTGTTGAACGGAACATATACCGAGGCGCTGGATATTAATAAAAGCTTGACTCTATCCGGCGAAAGCGAAACCGGAGTAATAATAGACGCAAGCTCTTTCAGCGACTATGGCCTGTACGCGTCGGGTGATCTAACCATAACACTCGAAAATTTCACGCTCATAGGGCCGCCATCGCCTACGTTTGGCTATGGAGTCAAAATATCGGGCGAAAATGCTATCGTAAGCATATCCCATGTTACCGTCCAGGATTGCGGCCGTTCAGGTTTCGATCTTAATGGCATAACTTCAGGTAATCTACAGAGTCTTACTGCCACTAATAATGGCGGAGTTGGCCTGGCGTTATCTGATTGTGATAATGTCACCGTAGATAATCTGCAAACCAGTGGTAATGCCTGGGCCGGGGTAGGGATATTTACCTACGGACAATACTATACCGGCGGTTCGGATAACATTACTTTCACCGGATCAAATACGATTCCTGATTTGCTGTATACGCAGATCGATAATTACAGCGATCCCGGCAATCCTTATCCGATCACAAACCTTACTATACCTATTTCACTTTTTGCCTATACTGCCAGTAATAACCTGGCGCCCATTTTCATCGTCTATTTGCCGGATTTAACTACTGCAATCGCCGCGGTTATTGGCGGGCCTGACCCGGTTAATTCATTTATAATCGAAAGGGCATCAGGCGAGTTCTATGTCAGCGATGGCATGACCATTCAAGCCGCGATAAACGCCGCCGGTGAGGGCGACCTCATAAACGTTTTAACCGGGACATATCCTGAAGCCCTTAATGTAGCAACTAACAATCTAAGCATTATAGGCGCCGGGCCAACCGAGGTGACTATCGATGCCGGCGGATTATCCGGCTACAATAGCAGCGGTATTTATGTTACCGGCGATGGCGTGACGTTACAAGGTTTCACATTCGTTGGCGAGCCTTCAGCCGCGACTCCGCGTTATGGAATCAAATATGGAGATGTTGTTGGTGGCGCGTTAACCGACGTATTAATAACCGAATTTTTCCGTACCGGCGTAGATATGCTGGGCACTGATGGTCTGACCTTATCGAATGTAGAATCCACTAATAACGGCGGCAATGGAATTCAAACCAGCGACGGCAGAAATATCACTTTCAACAATATCACGACCGATGGCAACGCCTGGGGTGGTATCGGAATATTCACCTACGGTAACTACACGCCGTTGGGGGTCGAAAATATCGTCTTTACCGGAACAAACAGTTTTGGTGAAACCGGTACGGATAACGGCGGCTTGTATCTCGAGGAAGGCAACTTTAGTGATCCGGCTAATCCCGAGCCGATTACTTTCAGCGACGATCCTCTCGATATGGCCGATGTAACTGTCCAGCTAAGCGATTTTGTCTATTTCATGCGGGGAGATTCCGACAATGAAGATACCTACACTCGCTTTTATACATCATTAAGCGATATTTTAAGCGCTCTGGCCGGTTCTCCCGACCATATCATGACTAACAGAACCATGCAAAACCTGATGTTCCCGCATAATTTCTATGTGTACGATATCCCCGGTGGCATGATGACAATACAAGCGGCTATTGATGCTTGCGAGGAGGCTGATATAATCAACGTCGCGGCCGGCACATACGAGGAAGCCATTCTTATCACCAAGCCGCTGACAATGCTTGGGGCAACGGCGGGAGTAAATAAAAACGGCTACACGGTTCCTGCTGATTACGCCTGGGATGATGAGGTCGAAAGTATAATTGTTTACCCGACTCCCGGCGAAACATACAATGCTATCGTCGATATTTATGATACCGATGATGTTACTTTTGACGGGTTTGTGGTTGAAGAGCTCAATGCTGTGGGCAACTTAAATACTTCGCTTGTTCGGGTTTATGCTCTTACTGATGCGAGAAGCAACATCGCGGTTATAAACTGCGTAATCGGCCCCAACACCAATACTGATGATCAAAATGGAACTCATGGCCGGATGGGCTTGTACATTGTCAACCATCCCTACACTGATTTCGGTGTCACCAACAGCACTTTTGCACATAACAAAATTTTCGATTGCAAAGGAAATGGCAATAACATATTTCTCTGGTCATCTTACTTTGCCTATGGAGCGCCGGGGCCCGCTTCTATGAGTGGTACTATTATCGATGATAACGAAATATACGGTTCACATCGAAGCGGCATCGAATCGGCAGGCGGATTTTCCGGTCTGACAATCAGCAACAATACGATTTATGGTAACAGCGGTTTACCCGGCGATACCCCCGGTACGCTGAAATACGGTCATGGTATGCTGTTGATTCGAGGAAGCTCAGACAAGGTATCGGACCCGCTGACCGCTTATGGCCCGGTCGATCTTACTATTGAGGGCAATGATATCTTCGACAACGAAAAAAGCGGTATCTACTTGGGGCCTAAAAATGATGGCATCACCTTTACCGACAACATTATTCATGATAACGGTTGGGATGGTGTAATGGTTGACCTTGTCGGTAATTACTGGAATCCGACATTTGAGGATCCGCCTGTCAGCGGTCAATATGCCTGCTATGATTGTTCAAACGATATTTCAGCTTTAGGAAATTCTATATACAATAACGGACTTGCCGGCAACCCCCTGGCTGATTTCGGAGTACAGGTTAACGGTGTTCCTACCAATGCTTTTGAATTTGATGCGGAAGGTAATTGGTGGGGAGCCTATTGCGGCCCTTATCACGCCACTTTAAATCCAAATGGCGAAGGCAACGCTGTTAGCGATTACGTAGATTTTGATCCCTGGTGCAATGATGATTTCACTAACTGCGCATTTAGCGTCAGTAACCCAGCCCCAACTGAAGTCTGGGTTGATGATAATTACGCTATTGGTTTAGCTAATGATGGTCATTTGTGGTGCATCGATGCTTTCGCCGTCATTCAGGATGGCGTAGATGCTGTAGCGGATGGAGGCACAGTGCATGTCGCAGCTGGGACTTATCCCGGACAGGTTGTCATAAATAAATCTTTAACTCTTGAGGGAACCGGTGATCCGATAATCCAGCCGTCTGAGGTTTTAGTTTCAAGTTTAGCTGTGTTTAAAATTGAAGAAAGCAGCCGGAATTTTTATCCTATGCTGTTTGCTTACGGCGGTACTGATGATGGTAGCGGTTATATATCCGGAACAGAAACTATCGAGTTCAATATCAGCGGTTTTGATTTCGATGGTAATAATTCCGCTACCACCTCGCAATTCACCGCCATGCTTATAAGAAATTGCTTGAATTCGGAAATTAGCGGTAACGATCTGTATGAGATTTATAAAGCTGATGGTTATAATCCGGAAACCGGCGGGATTATGATCTACGGTAACTCGAACGTTAATGTTGAAGGCAACACCGTTAACGATTTCACCCGTGTAGGAATAGTTTTGGCTGGAGATGACGGACCGCTTGTCGATCCAATCGGTACAATTACCAACAACACGGTTGTGGGTGAAGGACCGGTTCCTGAAGGATACTGGGCGCAGAACGGCATACAGGTTGGCTACGGAGCTACAGGCACAGTTTCCGGTAATGAAGTATCTGATATCGCTTATATCCCCACAAGCTGGGCGGCGACCGCGATTACTATCGTATATGCCGGTGATGGTCTGGTAATTAGTGGCAATAACATTCACGATTGTGAGGCTACTGTATATGCCAACTATACCAGCAACTTAACAATTAACGACAATAACACAATTACAGATTGCGATTTCGCTATGATTCTCGGAGGTACAGATATCATCTTTGACGGTAATACTGTTACCGGCAACTATGAAGGATTATATATTGGCGATGCTGTAAATGTGGAAGTTACCAACAATACATTTACCAACAACGAATACTGCATTGTCGCCGATGGTGTCGCTTCCAATCTTGATTTTATTGGTAATACTATCACAGGTTCCGCCGGCACCGCATTCTATTTCGATGAATATTACGGTGACGAGCCCACTGACGTGACGATCAGGCATAATTCTATAAGCGGTAATGCTTATGGCGTCTATAACCTGACCTCGGTAATGACCGACGCCGAAGCCAATTGGTGGGGCGATCCCAGTGGTCCTGCTACCGTAACCGCTGTTGCGGAGCGCTTGCATGCGAACCGCCCTCAGGCAGTTGCTGTTAATATGGAACCAGGTGCAAAAGATGAATCATCAATGCAATTGATGGTCAGTCAAGCTTCCGGTGAAGATAGGCCTGTATTGTTAGCGGATGGTTCGGGCGATGCGGTTTCTGATATGGTCGATTACTCACCCTGGTGGGGCGGCAATTATGTGGGCAATGATCATTCCTCCGCCTGGTCCTGGTATGTAGACATTTCCAATTCATCCACGATCATGGAAGGAATTGATTTCACATTGGAAGGAGATACGGTTTACGCGACACCGGCGATATACCAGGGGACAGGAAATAAAAATATCGATTTTGGCGGGAAAGACATCGTCCTGGCCGCGTCTGGGGATGTTGATAACACCATAATCGATTGTCAGCTCTCCGGTCGAGCGGTTTATTTCCATAATGGCGAATCAGAAGCGGCAACGGTGAAGGGTTTCACCTTTAAAAACGGGATCATCGCCGGCGACGGCGGAGCGATTCTCTGCGGCAACGCGAGCTCGCCGACAATTGCCAATTGCCTGATTATCGGAAATATCGTAAGCGGTTTTGGAGGAGGCATAGCGTGTGATGGAGCCTCTAACGCGACCATAGTCAACTGCACAATCAGTAAAAATACAGCTAACGGTCAGTACAATTCGGGTGGCGGAATTTACTGCTTTGATTCGAGCCCGATAGTTAAAAACACAATTGTGTACGAGAATTATGGTCCCGGGCAAAACCAAATTTACAGCCATACTATGTCTGATTATGAACCGATTGTAACTTACAGCGATATTCAGCAAGGCTGGTTAGGAACCGGCAATATCGATGCTGATCCGCTGTTCAGAAACACGGATTTGAATAATCCCGATTTCCATTTGATGGCATTTGAATGCGATGATTCCTATAATTCCCCGTGTATTGATATTGGCCATCCGAACATACATGATCTAGTTCTGGGTTGTGAAAACGGGCTGAGTACGGAGTTATCGGATTTGGGGGCGTACGGCGGCGGCCTTATTGGGCATGGCTACCCATATCTCCCCGGCGACGCTAACATGGACGGCAAAAATACGGGGAATGATGTTACCTACCTGGTCAACTACTTCCGCTCCGCGCCAACCAGCGTACCCTGCTATTTTGACG
>CAZFSN010000071.1:0-14052 GCA_964521815.1 uncultured Ignavibacteria bacterium
GGATCATTAAATAACCTTATAAAATTAGCCAGGCCTATAAACGATGTATTGCCCAAAATCGTGTAATTGGTGAATGACAATGCCAGCGAGTATAAAACCGGAAACGCCCAAAATACAAGCAGAGTCAAAAGCCAGGGGGAAATCAGAATTGCCGTGGTGAAACGTTTCACTGCTTTACCGTCTCATCGATTTTAGCCTGCGCTTCCTTGATAGCCGCCCGAGGTGTTTTTTGCCCAAGCGTCACCTGCTCGACCATATTTTCGATAATCGCCTCGATATAAATCCAGCGAGGATGGACCGGCGTGGATCGGGAATCGATAAGCTGTTTGAATAATATCGATGATGAATCCGCGGTGTTGGTTTTATGCGGCGGGAAGCCGAAACCAACCGAATCGCAGAGCGCGGCCACATTGTCAATCCGGGTGACAAGTTCCATGAGCTTCTGGGCGGCTTGTTTGTTTTTCGATTTATAGGGAATCACCAGGTATTCGCCGCCGGCAAATGACCAGCCGGTGCCGCCTTTTTTCTCCGGTACCATTGGTACTAATTGATATTCGAATTCCGGCGGATTTTGTATCAGTTTCTGTAAAAACCAGCCCCCGGATATAAGGAAGCCGATCTTGCCTTCGAGAAAGGCATCCTCCAGGTGACTCTGCGTTTCGATTCTGGCACAATGGGTCAATTCGCCATAAAATTCAAGCGCGCGTTGAACTTCCGGCGTATCGATATTTATCTTGCCATTCTCGATTATATCACCGCCGGCGCTCCAGACAAACGGCAGGAATTTCTTGTACAATCGATGAGGTTCGGCTGAATTTGCGCCGAAACCGGAGATGTCATCCCCCAGCGCGCTGATTTTTCGGCAAGCCATGAGCAATTCCGGCCAATCTTCGGGTACAGCGGTTTTAGCTCTATTAAGCAAGTTCGAGTTGAAATACAGAATTCTCGAACCCAGAAACCAGGGTTGAGCATAGATTTCGCCTTCGAAAATGCCCGGTTCGGTAAGCAGGAATTTTGAGGTGTCAATATCGATTTGAGACAAAGCATGCCCGGCGGCGAACTCGGCAATCCAATCCGAACCTAATTCCAGCAAATCAGGCGGATTTCCCGCGCCGAATGACACTACGATTTTCTGATGGCCGTCCGTCCAGGTCAAATCGGTTATATTTACTTTCCAACCGGGGTTTTCTTTTTCGAATTGTTCCACAATTGATTCGATGACAGGTTTGGCTTTAGGGTCGGTCCAAAACTGCCAGAATTCCAATGTTTTGTTGCCCGGTTGTCCGCCGCAGGCAAACAAAACAGCCGTTAATATTAATAATAGTTTTTTCACATAGAGATTTTATGAGATGATAAATATTCAGTCAAGAGATTCATAATATATTTGGCTATAGAATTAACTATACAGAAAAAAAATCAGTTATCTATTTTTGAAAACTGTTTATATTCTTTAGCCATATCTAAAAACTTTACCGCGGATTCGACGGTGAAAATTAATTTGCCACCCGGCGCGATTTCAGCAAATTTCTCCGATCTGTTCTCGTTGACCCAAGGCATGAATCCAGCCAGAGCATCCTGAAACGCTTTCAATGTTTCCTGGGTCCCGATCGCTTTTAAGTGTTGAATTTTATTATTATTATTATTAAATACTATGAAGGCTGGATCATAATAGGCGGCCGCAATACCCATAACATCCAGCCAATCATTGTTTTCCTTTAGCTTGAAAAACGCCGTGTCTCCTCTTACTTCTATATGACTGATTGTCATAGTGAGAGACAGAGCTGAATCGTATTGAGCGGCTCCTCTTATTTTTTCCCTATCGGAGAACTTGAACATGCCCGCGACTTCAAACACCGCATCATTCGAATACAAGCTCATAATTTTTTCAACATCATGGCTATTATAAATACCCTCAAAATTTTGAACCAATTGTTCCGGGCTCTTTTGAGCGCAATTTAATACAATGTTGAATAGCAATATTAACATAAAGCCGAACTCGGGAAAGCCAGATTTTTTCATAAACTACCTTTCATTTTGATTTTTAACCACCCAAGAAAAACCACTTATTTGAGATTTTATTCTTAACATATTTAAATTAGCTTGGTTAGAGGATAGTTGTCAATAAGGATTTGTAAAAATGTTACGCGCCGGGCAGTTAACAGCACCAGAATACTAAATTTCGGAAATTACCATCTGTATGCGGGTTATTAATTATTTGAAAACCTATAATGGAATCAACTGCCGGAGAATCGCAAGCCGGCTTCGGATAATGGTTTTCCATCGACCCCGATATTATCGAAGGGCAGTTCACAGATAAAGATTACCGGTTTCCAATCGGGTTTGCCGATGCAGCCGGTGTAAGCCTGGCTAAATGATTCGATCAGCTTCTTTTTAACGTCGCATTGAAGACGTCCGCTAAACAATACAAAATGATGATACGGTTTGCCACTGGAACCATCCCAAAGTTTGCCGCCATTTACCGACTCGCCGATCTCATAATCGAAGAAACGAATGCCGAAAACATCGGCCGGCATCCCGGTAATCGCGACGAAAGCTTCGGTCAGGCTTTTAGCCAATTGACTTTTATTCTCAAGAGTCAATTTTGGTACTGATACCTCTAAGCAGGGCAATTTATTTCTCCTTATGATCGTAATATTCAAGTTTGAATTCGCCGGCTTCCAGTGTCACATAACTGAAATGCTCAATCCAGTCGCCGGTGTTTATATAAAGACCGCTCTCCAACTTTTTTATCTCCGGCACATGTGTATGACCCATGATCACGGCATCCGACCCGGCCTTGATTCTTTCACCCGCATAATCATAATATCCCTGTAAATCTTTTGGCTTTTTAGATGTGTATTCTCTGGAAGCCCCCGATACCCGGAAAGCCAATCTGTAGGCTAAATCTACCGGTAGAAGTTTATATAGCCAGATATTTGGTTTAAACCGGAAAAGTTTCTTGATAAACCTGTAGCCGTAATCGCCGTAAGCCAGGCCATCCCCATGAAGTAGATGTATCCGCTTGCCCTGATGAATTACATCAAGCTTCTCATCGGTTAACACTACGCCAACCTGCCGATGCAAATAATCACCCAGCCAAAAGTCATGGTTGCCGGGTAGATAAATGACTTCCACGCCGCTTTGAGTCAGATCAAGCAAAGCCGATAGGATTTTTAAAAAAGCCGCCGGAATTACATTCTTATACTCAAGCCAGAAATCGAACAAGTCGCCGAGTATATAAAGGTGACTGGCATCCTTTTTAATACCGGCCAGAAAACCGGCCAGCAACTTCTCAACCTTGCCGTTGGTGAAAGTTAGATGCGCGTCGGAAATAAAATAGACCTTGCGCGTATCGGTCAGATTAATTGGCTGTCGGGAATTAATTTCCATTATCACCTTGTTGTTTATTTGACATGTATTATGGTCGAAAGTATAATTGATTTGCCCGAAACTGGCAAGCTTTTCGAACCTAAAAATGTTTTGGGCCGTATAACAATGTACCGGAAGCAGGAGGGTTATGGATAAATTTATTATTCAAGGGGGCAAGAAACTTAAGGGGACCGTTGAGATATCCGGTTCTAAAAACGCGGCTTTGCCGATTCTTATAGCCGGGCTGTTAATCGATAAAGGCGAGACGGTTATTAAAAACATCCCCAATTTGGCTGATATTGAAACCGCTTTAAACGTACTGAAGCATTTGGGTGTCAAAATAGTATGGGATAAAAAAGAGCATCAGGTTCGCATAGTCGCCTCAAACCTCGTGAATTACGAAGCTCCCTACGATCTCGTGCGCAAGATGAGGGCATCGTTTTTGGTCATGGGCCCGCTTTTGGCGCGAATGGGCAAAGCCAGGGTATCGCTTCCCGGCGGCTGTGTATTGGGGCCGCGCCCCGTAAACTATCATCTTAAGGCGTTCGCGACCCTGGGCGCTGAAATTGTCGAAGAGAGCGGCTATGTTAGCGCCTACGCGAAGAAACTTCAAGGCGGATTAATTTATTTTGATAAACCCTCTCATACCGGAACGGAAAACGTCATTATGGCGGCCTGTCTGGGCGATAGCAAAACGACCATAATCAATGCGGCTTGTGATCCGGAAGTTGTTGATGTAGTGCGATTTTTAAATAAGGCCGGGGCTAAAATCGCGGGCGCCGGCGGGACTATTATTGAAATAGAGGGAGTTGACAAGCTTAATCCGGTTGAATACGACGTGATGCCCGATCGGCTCGAAGCCGGAACTTTCATGATGGCCGCGGCCGCGACCGGGGGGCAAATTAAAATTAGACCGAGGTGCGAAGATTCTATAGGGATGGTCATCGCCAAAATGAAAGATGCCGGCAGTAAGTTTTCATATGAGGCCGATGGCTTTAAAATCTCTCATGAAAAGGCGTTGCGAGCGATTGATATAACGACATTTCCCTATCCCGGTTTTCCTACCGATTTACAAGCCTCGGCCATGGCTATGTGCTGCGTAGCGGATGGCATATCGCATATTCAGGAAACGGTTTTCACGGACAGGTTTACCCACGTGATGGAATTAATCCGGCTTGGAGCTGACATAAAGATATCCGGGCAGGAGGCCGCGATTGCCGGTGTCAAAAATTTGAACGGGACATCGGTGATGGCTTCCGATATCCGCGCCGGCGCCGGGCTGGTGGTGGCCGCACTGGCGGCGTCCGGAAAATCAGAGATTTTGAGGGTTTATCATATCGATAGAGGATACGAGAATATCGAGGTGAAATTTCAGGAGTTAGGTGCCGATATTACAAGGGTAAAAACGTGATAGGGACCCTGAAACAACAAGACCGTAATGGTAGTTAATTAAGATGAAAAAATGGAGATTTTAAGACTATGAAGAAAGCGTTAGCAGCAATAATCGTGCTGACCATTGCGGCATCCGCCTGTGCCCAGTCTGAATATTTCGGACAGAATAAGGTCCAATACAAATATTATCAGTGGCAGTATATCCAGACACATAATTTTGATATTTACTTTGACAAAGGAGAGGATTCGCTGGCGTATTTCGCGGCGGGGGTTCTTGAAAACGCCCTGACTATTGTCTCCGAACAACTGAATCATGAACTGACGTCGAGAGTGCCGGTAATTATTTATACGTCACCTAATGATTTTCAGCAAACCAATGTCGTACCGGATCTTTTACCCGAAGGGGTCGGCGGATTTACCGAAGTGTTCAAAAATAGAGTAGTAGTGCCATTTGATGGTTCATATGAAAATTTCAGGCATGTTCTTCATCATGAATTGACCCACGCCGTAACTTTCAATCTGCTGTATGAAAACGCGATTAGTTCCTTAATTTCGCGCCAGGCGTTATTTGAACAACCGCTCTGGCTGGCAGAAGGGTTTGCCGAATATTCCTCCCGCAAGGGCTGGACATTTGAGGCCGATATGTATGTTCGCGACGCCATAATCGAAGACTATTTGCCTCCAATACCACAGATGTTCGGGCTTTTAAATTACACAGCCGGGCACGCGCTGATAATATATTTAGCCGAAACCTATGGCGAGCAGAAAATAGCGGAACTTAACAATAAAGGTAAACTTCTTATCACCATAGATCGCGCGGTCGATGCCTCGTTTGGCACCGATCTGGAAAAAATATCGAAAGATTGGCATCGGGAATTACGTCGGATATATTGGCCCGAATTGGCCAAAAGGCAAACTACCGCTGAAATCGGCAGGATGTTGACAGATCATCAAAAAGACGGTTCGCAGATTAATAAAAATCCTATCTGGTCGCCCAAAAAAGATCGAATCGCTATCACTTCAGACAGGTCAAGTCCCCAAGATGGTTACAGTGATCGGTTTACCGATATTTTTGTAGTCTCCGCAATCGATGGGACGGTGATTGACAAGCTCGTTTCCGCCGAGAAATCCGGCGATCTCGAATCGCTTCATTCGTATTTCTCGGGAATATCGTGGTCGCCTGAGGGCGATAAGCTGGTATTCGTTTCCAAATCTCATGGCATGGACGCGCTGTTTTTCGTCGACGCTAATACAAAAAAGATTTATAGAAGATTTCAACCGGGTCTGGACGGTCTTAGAGGTCCTGATTGGTCGGCTCAAGGAGATAAAATTATCGTTACAGGTATCGAAAACGGCAGGGCAGATTTGTACTTACTGGATTTGAATACCGATAAATTTAAGCAATTAATGTCGGATGATTACGATGATTTAGATCCTGATTTCTCGCCCGATGGTACTAAAATAGCTTTTACATCAGATCGGCCGGTAAATAACTCTGATGATACGACATTTGTGTACGGCCATTATAATATTTTTATTTATGACCTGGCAAATGATCAGATAACCGCCCTGACCGATGACAAAACGCAGAGCACTGAACCGGATTATTCGCCTGATGGCAATCTCCTGGCTTATGCTTCTTACAAGAACGGTATTTCCAATATTTATATACATGATTTCTCGACCGGTAAGGACTACCCGATAACCAATACCTTGACCGGCGTGTTTTCGCCGTCCTGGTCGCCCGATGGCGATAAAATCGCGGTCAGTGTTTTCAATTATTATGGCTATGATGTGGCAGTCATCAAGGATATCAAACCGATCACCGATGGTGACCTGGAACCCACGTCTTTTAAGCTTACCGGGCGTTTATATCCAAATAAAGAGCCAATTACCGCGGCCGAGCAGGAGAAGGAAACTAAAAAACCGTCGGCGACAGACTATTCTAAATATATTTTCACCACCGGATCCGAGATGATTAAAGAAAAGACCGATAGCCTTGGTCAGGATTCGTCCCGGGTGGCGGAATATGCCGGTTTCGATATATCGGATACCCTGCAATACCTGATGCCCGACGGCTCTTATAAGAAAAAGAAGTACACGCCTAAATTCTCGCCTGAATTAATAGCCGGTGGTTTCAGTTATGATAATTTCTATGGCTTGCAGGGGCAGTCTTATATTTCAATCTCTGATATGATGGGCAATCATCATTTTTTGATTATGTCTGATGTGTTTAACACTATCGATAATACTAATATCCAGGTGTACTATGATTATCTGGCGAAACGTCTGGATTTTGCCGCCGGAGTTTTTCATTTTAAAAACACTTACTGGGATGAATACAATCAATATTATTTTTCTGACAGGGTTTTCGGCGCCGGCGGAGCGATCAGTTATCCATTTTCCAAATTTAGCCGAATTGACTTGAATCTAAATCAAATCACGATTGAGCGGACAAATCTTTCTTATGATATACCTTCCAAGACCACCAATATGTTTATCGGCAGTTTATCATATGTATCCGATGGTGTCGTTTGGGGTATAGTCGGGCCGGTTTATGGTCAGAGGTATAAAATAACTCTGGAACAATCATTGAAATTAGTTAATTCAGGTCTTTCCTATACAGCCTTTGAAGTAGACTATCGTAAATATTTCCATTTTGGCAAGGAGTATAATTTCGCCTTCCGATTTGCGGGAGGAGCAGCTTCGGCTAGCGGTGGTGATGCCAGGCGTTATAATCTGGGCGGAACATCATACTGGATTGATCCCGGACAGTGGACTACTAATATCTATTCTCAACAAGAAATATATGTTAACAAATTGGCGGTCCCGCTTCGCGGCTATGATTATTTTGAATTCTCCGGCAAAAAATACGGCCTGATAAATATGGAACTAAGATATCCTTTCATCGATTACTTTAAGATGCGCTGGCCTTTAGGGTTGACTTTGACTCAGGTCAGAGGTTCGCTGTTTTGGGATAATGGCGCTGCCTTTGATCTGGCCAAGGAGTTCAGACTTTTCGACAAGGAAGTCGGTTTCCCCAAGCTTGGAACGCTTAAAAGTGGCATAGGCTTTTCGGTTCAGGCTAATCTTGGCATATTCGTTTTACGCTATGATCTGGCCTGGAGAACGGATTTATATACTATTGCGGCGCATCCCAAATATTATTTTTCATTTGGCGCGAATTTCTAATAGTTGAATTGGTCTAAAATCGAATATTATCACCAACTTGATGTTATATGTATGATTATTTTTATGCGAATGCGTTCTTAATATAATAATTTCACTGTAGCCAAAAAACCCGGAATATTTTCAAACCATAATTGTATCAGATAATACAGCAAGCATTTCAGGCCTTTGAGAGACAGGCCCTCTTGCTTTAGTATCTAATACGGGGAGATATATGTAGTGATAGTTGTAACTTAAGGGTATGGCTGTATGTTTTCTGGGCTTAAGGCGGCGAATTTAAATCAGGATATTTCTTACTTTCATTTTTTTTTCCTCCGGATTGAAATGGCATCCCGGGACCGGCAGAGATTCCGGGATGTGATTTTTGGCGACGCCGCCATTCGGTTGCGCCGCCTTATCGAATGGAAAACTATTAATACCAAATATATTGTAAGGAGTATTAGAGATGATAAACTTGACCAGGATTTTTAAGACATCGCTATTATTGATTTTACTTTGTCTGTGTTCCGCCGACGCGCAAAATTTATTTTATGGTCCCGAAAGCGTGGTATTCGACAATGCCGATAACCGCTACCTCGTTGCTAATTATCGCAATGGGGCGATAATCCAGGTTGATTCGACCGGCGCCCAGGATTATTTCAAGGTCGGCCTCGGCCATTGTCTGGGGATGCATATTATCGGAGATACATTGTTCGTATCATGCAATTATAATTTCAGGGCGTTTCTCTTGCCCGATGGAGATTCATTATTTTGCCTGACGGCGTCATTGTCCGGTCATTTTGATGGCGTCACGTCGGACACTTCGGGAAATTTGTATGTTATCGATACCGGCGGTCGAATATTAAAGCTGAATCTGGAGGATTTATCTTTTTCGGTATTGATAGAATCAGGTTTGCCGGGTTATCCGCAGGATTGTGTTTTTGATCCAGAAAATAATCGTCTGCTGGTCGCGACCTGGGCGAATAATGCGCCTATTTACGCCGTCGATCTGGAAAATTCGATTTTATACACAGTGGTACCGACTAATTTCGGGATGTTTGATGGCATTACCAGGGATACCAGCGGCAATGTGTATGTCTCCTCACATTACGGAGCCGGTCTAATCTATCGATTCGAGCGGACATTCAGCGAACCGCCTCAGCTAATTTCGAGCGGCCATAATCAGCCGGCCGGATTATTTTATAACAACCGGGATGATGTCCTGGCGGTGCCCAATTATGGTTCGAGTACTGTGGATTTTATATCAATAGACACACCAATCGCCGAAACCGAAATAACAGTCCCTGATAAATATTTTTTATTTCAAAATTACCCCAATCCGTTCAATCTGACAACATCAATAAGCTATGAATTGCCATCATCCGATTTTATAACTATCAATATTCTTGATATTTTAGGCAGAAAAGTACTGACTCTGGTGGATGAAAAGCAATCGGCCGGCTTCCATGAGATATGGTGGAGCGCCAATAATCAGCCATCGGGCGTTTATTTTTATTCTATTCAGGCCGGCAAAAACCGCGAGATCAGGAAAATGTTGTTGCTAAAATAAATAAATCTGTTATTTTAAATAGGGTAGTATTATGCGTAATCGCGGGATTTTAATTATTGCATACGCTTTTTTTCTGTTCTCCTGTCCATCGATTGTCCTCGCTCAAGCTAATTTCTTCAGTCGTTTGATTGACAGCAATACTCATGGTACGGCGTCTATTCACGCTTGTGATCTTGATGAAGACGGTGATATGGATGTGTTGGCGGCGGTAATCGAAGATAATGATATAGTTTGGTGGAGTAATAACGGAGGAAGCGAGATCACCTGGACGAAGCATGTAATCGATGGCAATTTTTCCGGCGCGAGATCGGTCTACGCCGCGGATATCGATGGTGATGGCGATCTGGATGTTTTAGGAACGGCCTATGATGGCAATCAGGTGGCCTGGTGGAGTAATAATGGCGGTGACCCGATCATCTGGACCAAATATATTATTACTTATGTTCTTTATCAGCCTCATGAAATTTACGCCGTTGATATTGACGGCGATGACGATATAGATGTGCTCACTGCGTCATCAGGATCAAATAAAATCGATCTCTGGCGTAACGATGGCGGTGATCCTATTGTCTGGAATGAGCAATTAATTGGTAATAATGTCGCGATGGCCAAATCGGTGCGGGCCGCGGATATCGACGGCGACGGCGCAATAGATGTAATTGGCGCCGGTCTGGGAGATAACCGCGTAATCTGGTGGCGCAATAACGGCGGTGATCCGATTTATTGGACTGAAAATACAATCGATAACGATTTCTATGGAGCTCATCGGGTGGAAGCAGTCGATCTGGATGAAGATGGAGATATGGATGTCGTGGGGGCCGCTTATTCGGGCCACGAGGTGGCCTGGTGGCGCAATGAGGGCGGCAATCCACCCATGTGGACCAAACAGACTATTGATTCGAATTTTGTTAATGCCTGTGTCGCTTCCGCCGCCGATATCGATGGTGACGGCGATATCGATGTCGCGGCTACGGCCCAGGGTTCGGATGAAATAGCCTGGTGGAGTAATGACGGAGGCGATCCTATTAATTGGACGAAATCAGTTATCGATCATTTCGACAGGCCATGGCCGCTGTATATATGTGATTTAGATGGCGATGGAGATCAGGATATTTTGGCAGGTAGTAGTTATCAAGGTACTAATGAAGTCAAATGGTATGAGAATTTGGGCGAAATTTATCTTAGCGTAGATTTTTCAGCTGAGCCGATCTGCGGCAACGCGCCGCTTGAGGTTCAATTCGTTGATTTATCAGCCGGCGATCCCCCTATAACGAGTCGGGCCTGGGATTTTGATAATGACGGTATTGTCGATTCCGATGAGCAAAACCCGATATGGATATATTCCGAACCCGGTCATTATAGTGTCAAACTCGATATCGCCAGTGATTCGCTGGTTCGGGGCGTGATCCGCGATGACTTTATTCATGTTTTCGATGGTTGTCCCGCGCTTAATTTCGATGGCGAATACAGTTTCGTGGTCTGTCAGGCGTCACCTTCATTGAATATTACCGATGAATTTACCGCGGAAGCCTGGATTAAACCCTATGGCTGGGGAGAAAACGGTACTTTCGGCTTTGGCAAAGTTGTCGATAAAATCAGCTTCAAATTGTTCCTTTTTAACACCGGCAGTTTAAATAATCATAGTCTGGTTTTACAGTTATTCAATCAAAATCAATCCAACAGTTTTACCGCCTCGCCGGTAAATTCTATTAATCTGGACGTATGGCAGCATATCGCCGTGACCTATGACGGTATTAGCGAAGTAAAAATCTATATTAACGGGGAAGATCGGCAAATTACTCAAAACGGAACGCCATCGGGCGGTTTAAATGATAATAATGATTATGACTTATACATCGGCAACAACGAGACAGTCAATCATACATTTGAAGGGATAATCGATGAAGTACGCCTCTGGAACGTGGTTCGAAGCCAATCCGAAATTATAGCCAACATGAATCGCTACATCCATGACAATGAGACAGGATTAGTCGGCTACTGGCGAATGGATGAGGGCAACGGCGATATAATATATGATCAGAGCGATAATAATAATGATGGCGCTGTAGTTGACGCTGATTGGGTAGAGGGTGTAGATCTTAATCCCACATCTATACAAAGCGAAGATCGTGCCGATATCCCGGATAAAAATTTTTGGCTGGAAACCTATCCCAATCCATGTAACGCGGCCACCACAATCAGGTACAATCTGGCAAAAACCGAATTTGTGAAAATTGACATTTTTGATATCCTTGGCCGCCTGGTTGAAACGGTTGTGAATGAAAGCCAATTACCCGGGCAGCATTCAATTCTTTGGCAGGCCAATAATAGGGTATCAGGCGTATATTTTTTCAGAATTCAAACTGAAAATTACGCTGAATCGGATAAAATTGTACTGTTGAAATAATCGATCGGCATGTAGTCTGTTAGGATATATGTTGTTACACAAATCTGCTTTAATTCGGGAACGCCTCGGTGACAAATTGATTAATCCCGGTGTTAGCCTATAAATTGATTGACAAATGCCCAATTTATAATAAATTGAGACAAAAGCAGAAAGGAATAAACGTGCGATATTTTTTGACATATCTTATGCTGATTTTCCTGGTGGTGGCTGCCAATGCCGGCGGCGGTGATCAATTAAAGGGCTGGCCGGCGATTTTACAGGATTATAATAATGGATTGATTACTCTTGATCAGAAAGCCCAATTAGCTTTCACATTATTAACCAATCCCGAAAATCTACCGCCCAGATATCAAATCGAACGTCCCATGAAAGACGCTACAGGGATGATTCTGGATATTATGACAGTCAGGGATGAAATTAGCCCTGATATTATTAATCTGTATTTTCTTGCCTTATCTAGAGTGAATACACAGAAATTTTATGATACACCGGAGGGTCATTTTCGCATAAATTATGATACCTCCGGCACTCACGCCGTTTATCAGCCGACCGTGGATATCGATCCGGCCGATGGCGTGCCCGATTATGTCAATCGGACAGGTGAATATTTCGAGAGGGCGTGGACGGTTCAGTCCGATACTTTAGGCTACGATACTCCTCCATATGATGGCAGCAATGGCGGTGGAACGAACCTTTATGATGTTTATATGCATCACTATTCCGGCGCCTATGGGGTTACCTGGGCGGAAAGTAATTCTACTCAAAGGCCGGGCCGCAACTATGATATGACATCATATATCTATGTCGATCCTACTTACAACGGTTTTGGCTATTCGGACAGAACCCTGCCGATGAAAGTTACCTCGGCCCATGAATTTTTCCACGCCACGCAATTCGCCTATAATGCCAATGCCGGCAGTTGGTTTATGGAAAATTGCGCCGTCTGGATGGAAGAAAAAATGTGGGATGAGGTTAATGATTGCTATTTTTATATGAACTATTTCTTTAACAATACTAATTACGCTATTAATACCGCTAATGGCAGTTTTGAATATGGCGCTTTCGTCTGGCCCACGTACTTAGATGAAAGGTATGGCCAGGATATTATCCGGACGATCTGGGAATGGACTATTAATACCAACGCTTTCAATGCCGTATTGGCGGTTCTGTAGGATTATGGTACCGGTATTGTCGCGGACTATCCCGAATTTACTGTCTGGAATTATCTAACCGGCGCCCGCAGCGATGGTCAACATTACAGCGAAGGCAGCAACTATAATCCGGTCAGGATCATGCGAACACATTCCACTTATCCTGTCAATAATAGCACTTCTAATCTTCAGCCAAACGCCCTGGGCTGCAATTACATCTTGTTTAACAGGGGAAGCAGCACCGGAAATTTGCGTATTACTTTTAACGGCGGTGATTCCGGTTTTTGGATTATCCCGGTGGTAAAATCATTATCGACCAACCAGCATCAATTCGATTTTCTGGAAACGGATAATAATGGCGACGGCGAAATCACTATTAACGGTATTCAAAATTATGTAAGCGTCGCTATAATTCCGTGCCTGGTTTATGGCCCCTCGTCCAATTACGTGTACAGCGCCGAAATCGATACGGCCACATCTATTGATGAATTGTCCGATAACTTGCCTTCGGAATTCAAACTGGCCGGTAATTATCCCAATCCATTCAACGGTTCGACCATAATTTCATTCGACGCGCCCGCTTCATTTGCCGGTAAGGCCGGTATTACTATTTATGATATGCTTGGCCAAAAAGTCCAGTCGTTCGGTGTTCCGATTCAAGGAGGCAAAAATGAAATTCCAATTACCGATTGGAACAATTCCGGTCGGGCAAGCGGTATATATCTTTATAGAATTGATGTTGGAGATAGAACTTTGACAGGAAGAATGACTTACCTTAAATAGGAGAAAAGTGTGAAAAGATCATTAGCTTTATCATTGTTAACCACATTGTTATTGAGCGCGGCAGCTTTCGGCCAATTCCAGACCGGCCAGAAAGCTCCCGATTTTACGCTGGCTGATTTAGATGGAAATTATGTTACCTTGTCGAAAGTCATCGGCGATGGCCCGGTGTATATTAATTTTTGGGCTACCTGGTGCGGACCGTGTAAAAAGGA
>CAZFSN010000072.1:0-14015 GCA_964521815.1 uncultured Ignavibacteria bacterium
GCTTCGGCCATGATTGCGGCGCTGGTCGTTTCGGGCCTGCCCACCGACAGGTTTTGTTTCGAAGGTTTTTTACCGAAAACTTCCGGCAAACTAAACGCGAGATTAACAGAACTGAAAAATGAGAAACGAACGTTGATATTTTTCGAATCGCCTCATCGGCTTTTAAAAATATTACCAGCTATGCTGGAAGTATTGGGAGACCGTCGAGCTTTTATCGGGCGCGAATTGACCAAAAAATTCGAACAACATTATCGCTATAGCTTATCGGAACTTATCGCTTTTTTTAGAAGCAACCCGCCCAAAGGCGAAATAGTCCTGGTGATCGCGGGCAAGCAGGATTAATTTTGACACGTAAAGTAAAACTAAATTTCACCGTAATCGATATTTTAGTACTGTTATATATTCTGGTTCAAATAAGTATCGTCATAGTTTTTGGATTCCAATCCCGCATATGGTTAGTGCTCTTTTATCTGGCCTCGGCTAATTTGATCTTATTCATGTCGATTATCCCGAGACACGATAAAATATCGCTTTTGCATTTCATTAAATATATCTACCCGATCGTGTTGTTATATCTGTTTTACCGTATCCTCGGAATTCAGACACAACTTCTAAACTTTCAGCCTCAAGACGCGCTTTTTTATAATCTGGAGAAGACTTTATTTAAAATATATCCCACTTTCGCGCTTCAAGGCATAATGGAGGTCTGGTTGAATGAGACAACTTATGTCTTATACTGTCTGGGTCTGATTTTGCCGATCTGGGCGATAATCAAGCTTTATAAACAAGCCAGCATTTATTTATTCGAAAACTTCATTCTGGCGCTGGCAATCGGCAGCGTTATTAGTTTAACTATCATCTCGGTTTTGCCGGTATCGGGGCCGGATAAGGCGCTGGCGGAAATTTATTATTTGGGTATTTATGGCCCGCGTTTTTCGGTGATCGTTCCATTTATTATTGACCTTTTGACTCCCAACACCGGCAGTTTCCCGGCCATCTACTTTTGTTTGCTGACGATTTCCGCTTATTATCTCTGGGATTTTGGCAAGAAATACGTAATAATATCTTTCACGCTTTTAATTTCCGTTCTATGGGGTGGAATTTATCTTCGTTATCATTATCTGGCGGATACTCTGGTCGCGCTATTTATCGCTTTCCTGGCCGCGACAATCGCCGGTTTTTTCTACTACCTTAAGCATGGTCAACATATTGAGCAGAAGTAAGTTTGACCCGAAAGGACGATTTATCAGCTTTGATTGGCAATTGAACAGTGGTTGAAAATCTTAATTTGTTCCATCGTATTTTTATAACTAATTAAGGTATTCAGAAATAATAACCGGCTATTAGTGGTTGAGCATTCAAGGCTTAATGAAGGGTTTTATTAAAATACAGCTTGTCTTTAAGGCTATAATTGCACTAAATTAAAAGGTATCTTGGCCGGATGGCTAATTTATTGATTTCGCTTGACTTTGGCTGTTGAGACGAATATTATAAAAAGCTTATGAGGGATTATGAACTTAATTGGCGATAAATTTATCAAGGGCTACTTTAAGGTAGTCGAGCCAATCGGTGGCTGGCTCACCGGAATCGGGATCAATCCAAACACGATTACCTGGGGCGGTTTGTTTTTCACATTAATCGCGGCCTACCTGTTCGCTATCGGCTCTTTTTTGGCGGGCGGCATATTTTTAGTAATAGCCGGTACCTGCGATGTTCTCGATGGATTTGTCGCGAGAAAGACCGACAAAAAGAGCAAATTCGGGGCTTTCTTCGATTCGACTATAGACCGCTATAGCGACATATTTATTTTCCTGGGGATTGCCATATTTTTTGACAAGCTCTATATTTATGTAATAATTATACTGGCAATTACGGGTACGCTTTTAACATCATATACCAGGGCCCGCGCCGGCGCGTTGAAAATCGATTGTAAAGTAGGTTTGATGCAAAGGCCGGAGCGGATTACTTATATCGCCGCGGCCGCCATGCTTGACGGCTTAATCGGCTGGCTATTCAGCGTGGAACACTTCCTGGTGATAGCCGTTTTATGTTTTGTGGCTATCGTATCGAACGTAACGGTTCTGCAAAGAGTTTTGCACGTGAAAAAAGAATTGGAATCTTTAAATAACTAAATATCTAGTGTGAGGAGTTAAGATGGGTAAAATTAGAGTCGGTATTATAGGAGTGGGAAATTGCGCCTCATCATTCGTGCAGGGAGTTGAGTACTATAAAAATGCCCGGGATGATGAATTCGTGCCCGGTTTGATGCACGCGAACCTCGGCGGTTATCATATCTCCGATATTGAATTTTCCGCCGCTTTCGATATCGACAAGAACAAGGTCGGCAAAGACCTGTCCGAAGCGGTTTTTACCAAACCGAATAATACTTTCAAATTCAGCGATGTTCCCCATAAAAGCGTCAAAGTACATCGGGGCATGACGCATGACGGCCTGGGCAAATATTTATCGGAAATTATCGAAAAAGCTCCCGGCCCGACCGATGACATAGTCAAAATCCTGCAGGATACCGGCACCGATGTCGTGGTTAATTATTTGCCGGTCGGTTCCGAAGAAGCAACCAAGTGGTATGTCGAACAGATACTCGAAGCCGGCTGCGGTTTTGTCAATTGTATTCCCGTATTTATCGCGCGCGAACCATACTGGCAGGAAAGGTTCAAAAAACGAGGGTTGCCGATGATCGGCGATGATATCAAATCCCAGGTCGGCGCCACGATTTTACATCGCATAATAACCCGGCTGTTCCGCGAACGCGGCGTCCGTCTGGAAAGAACCAGCCAGCTCAATGTTGGCGGCAATACCGATTTCTTGAATATGCTGGAAAGATCGCGGCTCGAATCGAAGAAGATATCCAAGACAAACGCGGTTACATCGCAGCTCGATTATGATATCGGCAAAGACAATGTTCATATCGGCCCTTCCGACTATATCGCCTGGCTGACTGACCGCAAATGGGCTTACATCCGCTGTGAGGGCAGAACATTTGGCGATGTGCCTTTAAATGTCGAACTGAAACTTGAAGTTTGGGATTCGCCCAACTCCGCGGGCGTGGTTATCGATGCCGTCAGATGCTGTAAACTGGCTCTGAACAATAAAATTTCAGGTTCTTTATTTGGTCCCGCCTCTTATTTCATGAAATCTCCTCCGGAGCAATATACCGATGACGTGGCCAGAAATAAGACCGATGAATTTATCGCCAAATACCGGAACGATGCTATCGAACCGGAGGACGGCAATGGCAAGAAAAAATCCGAAAAAACACCTGAAACCAAAAGCAGGATTAAGGGAATAGTTAAGGAAGAGGGTAAATAAGCTCTACGGGCGGCAGATGCCGCCCTTTTTCTTATGAAACATGATGTATTAGTTATCGCTCACAGGGGCGCCTCCGATTTATTACCGGATAATACAATCGAGTCATTTGACCGGGCGTTGGTTGAAAAAGCGGATATGCTGGAGTTGGATGTTCGCAAGACCTCCGATGGGCAACTCGTTCTGTATCATGATTGGTACATGAAACCGGTCGATAATTCTTATCGAAATCAGGGGTTTTCAAAGCCGGCGTCTCATGCCAGCTACAGCCAACTTTATGACTGCTGTTTGAATGACGGATTCCAGTTGGCGATACTTGAGGATGTTTTAGCCAGGTATGGCGGCAAAATAAGTATCAATATAGAACTTAAAGCCGGCGGCTATGAAAAAGAAGTTGTCGATCTGGTGCATAAGTACGACCTGGCGGGAAGCGTGGTGCTCTCCTCGTTTTTTCCCTGGGTGATTATGAAATTGAAGGATATCGATAGCGAAATCAAGACCGGCTGGATAGTCGGTCAGGAACAGGTTTTAAGCGTCAACAGATTGGCCAGAACGATTCTTGGTTTCATATTTAAAAAAGTAAAAGCCCATTCCGCTCATTTTCATTATGAGATAATCACGCCGGAGATCATATATAAATTCCATAGATGGGAAGTGCCGATCTACGCCTGGACCGTTAACGATATCGATATAATGAAACATCTTATTGAGCTTGGTGTGGATGGGATTATTACCAATAAACCGGGGCAGCTTTATTCTATACTTAATGGAAAACCTGCCTCCGAGCCCAAAACCATATCCCAAAATCCTCAGCTTTTAGTATCAGAAGGCAAAATATGAAACTTGACAGGGTAATTATCAAAGCCGCCGATTACCGAAAAAGTTTTGAATTTTATCATGATATTTTAGGGTTAAGATTGAAAACCTCATGGCAGCGGGCGGATAGTTGGGGAGCTCTTTTTTTCTGCGGCGATGTGCTTCTTGAAATTATCTGGTTTCCCCAAGGAACCGGCAACGCCGACTGCAATTATATCCCCCAACACAGTAAGATCGAGTTGTTTTTAAGCGTCAGCAATGTTGATTCGATCTATCATAAACTGTCTTCTAATGAAGGGCTTGAAATATCGCAGCCTGAAGATAAGCCCTGGGGATTCAGGCTTTTTACGGTCTATGACCCTGACCGCGTAAAAATAGTATTCAGCCAGCCGATATAACATTTATGGAAAAAAATCTGCCCAGATTACTAATTCTTTTGCCCATAATAGTATTGGGCGGTACTATAGGTTTCTTAACAATTGAACATTGGAGCTTGTTAGATTCTTTTTACATGACTATTATTACGCTGGCGACGATCGGTTATAACGAGGTTCACCCGCTGTCCGATCAGGGCAAGCTTTTCACGATACTTTTCGTAATTTTCGGAGTGGCCCCGGCCTGGGGATTTTTAGTCAGTGTTTTGTTCAAATCGATGCTGGAAGGCCATCTAAGAAAAATATTAGGGAGTAGAAAAATGGAAAAGCAGATAAAAAAACTCAAAGATCACTATATCGTCTGCGGTTTTGGACGAGTCGGCCAAACAGTCTGCTCCGAAATGACCCGCGATAAAGTCTCGTTCGTGGTAATCGAACAATCAGCCGAGGCTATTGCCGAATTGGAAAAGGCCGGCCATATTTTTATCCAGGGCAGCTGTGCCGATGATGAGAATCTAATCGCGGCCGGAATCGAGCGCGCCAAGGGTCTGGTCAATACTATCGCCGATGAAGCGGACGCGGTGTATGTTACCCTGTCGGCCAAACAGCTTAATCCGAAGATATTTATCATGGCCAGGGCCGATAGCCAGAGTGTCCATAATAAGCTTATCCGGGCCGGCGCGACCCGGGTTCTTTCACCCCATGTATATGCCGGTATACATATGGCCCAGACAACTCTCAGGCCCAACGTAGTCGATTTCATGAACATCGCCTCCGATGGCTCCACAGAGGGATTGAAAGTTGAGGAAATCGCTATCAAAGAGGGATCGCGATTGAACGGCGTGTCTTTAAAAGATTCCGGGATCAGATCGAAGTTGGGCATCACGGTGATCGGTTCGAAGAAAAAGGGGGTGGAGATGTATTACAACCCGCCGCCCGATTTTCTTATTAGTGAAGGCGATACTTTGATCTTAATCGGCACCGGCTCGCAGTTAGCGAAATTAGAAGAGTTCTGCGGCGCCTAGAAGTGGAGATCAGGCGTAAATGGCCGCTTCTGATCCCGGCCACATTCGCGGTTTCCTGGGCGGCTATCATAATAAAAGTTTGTGACGCTCCGGCCACGGCTATCGCTTTTTACCGAATGTTGTTTGCCGTGGCATTACTTTTTCCGTTCGCAATCACGCTATATCGTAAAAGTTTTAAAGAATTTACCGCCAAAATATTCTGGGCCACGGCTCTGGCTGGATTCGTTCTCGGCTGGCATCTTTTTTTCTGGATAGAGTCATTAAACCATACCTCGATTTCCTCATCGGTGGTTATAGTAACCACGCAACCGATATTTGTCGCGATTTTATCCGGAATATTCCTCAAGGAAAAAACCGGCATTAAGGGAATAACGGCCATTGTTATGGCTATAATCGGCACGATTTTAATCGCGGGTTTTGACTTCAGCCTGGAAAAAGATTATCTTTGGGGTGACATTTTAGCATTTTTAGGAGCTTTGATGGCGGCAGGTTACCTTTTCACCGGGCGCGTTGTGCGAGCCAGGCTGAATATTTTCCCTTATATATTTACCGTTTACAGCGCGGCGGCTTTGACTCTGGGCGTAATTTTGCTTTTATCCGGTCAGTTGTTCAGTGTCTACGCGCCGATAAATTATTTCTATTTTTTCCTGTTGGCGGCAATTCCCACTTTGATCGGGCATTCATTATATAATTACGCGATTAAACATGTTAAGGCTTTTAAGGTGGGCCTGTCAATCGCCGGTGAACCGGTGTTGGCTTCGATTTGGGCGGTACTCATTTTCGCGCAGTATCCATCGACAGGCACGATTTTAGGCGGATTTTTAATCATAGCATCTTTGATTTTGGTGTTTACAGAGAAAGGCTGATAATGTTTATCACTTTTGAAGGCATAGATTTATCGGGCAAGAGCACGCAATGCCAATTATTAGGCCAATACTTGACCGATAAAGATTTTGAAATTTTACTTCTTCGTGAACCGGGCGGTTCGAATATCTCCGAGAAAATCAGGGATATTCTTCTGGATAAAAATTCCGCCGGTATGCGGCCTTTAACCGAGTTTTTCCTGTACAGCGCGTCCCGGGCCCAGTTAGTGGAAGAAGTTATCAAACCGGCCCTAAATTTGGGTAAAATCGTTATATGTGACCGTTTTGATGATTCATCCACCGCTTATCAGGGTTTCGCGCGCGGGCTGGGTATGGATAATGTCAAGACAATTAATAAGATAGCGACCGGAGGGCTGTCGCCTGATTTGACTTTATTTATTGATATAACAGTCGAGGAATCGCTTAAGCGACTGAGAGTTGCCGGGAAATTAACCGACCGTCTGGAAGCCGAAGGCGCGAAATTTTTCGAAGCCGTGCGTCAGGGATATTTGCAACTTGCAACGGCTGATGATGAAGCTATCAGAAAGCGTTTTAAGATAATAAATGGGGCTGACGATATAAGTACCATCGCGCGGAGAATTCAACAATTAGTCGGACAGGAATTAAAAATTGACTGATTAAGTCGACCTCCGCCGAAGGTCGAGATGATTAAACGAAAGATTAAAATAAAGCTCGGGATTATCTCCGGGCCTTTTTTTTTATTGTGCCTGGCGGTGAGTTTCGCCTGGGCTTCAAATGATGAACTTTACACATTGGTCAGGCTTTTTGACAGAATCGCCGTCACGGTCTCCGATAGATACGTGGATAATATTGACCCCGACAAGCTTGTTAATACCGGTATAGACGCCATAATGGAAAAATTGGACCCTTATAGTCGTTACCTTTGCGATCAGGATTACTATTACCTTCTGCAGGAAACTCAGGGCGAATATAACGGTATCGGGATTGAATTGGAAAATCATAGCGACACGTTATGGGTAGGATCGGTGATCAAAGGCAGTCCGGCATCAAGGGCCAACATCCGAATCGGCGACAGAATCTTGAAGCTCGATACCATCGATGTTGTCGGTAAATCCGCTACTGAGTGTCGAAAACTATTGCGAGGCGATAACGGGTCGAGGTTGACTATTACACTTCGGCGGCCGCTTTTGCGGAAAAGTTTCGAACTGGAACTTGTTCGCGACGAAATTCATATCGAGCCAATACCTTATTGGGGAGTCGATCTTAATAACAACGGCTATATCAAGATTGCCCGGTTTTCCGAGGGCAGTATGTATGAAGTCAAGTCAATTGTCTCGTTGTTATTGGACCGGGGAGTCAGCGGCATAATTCTCGATTTGCGCGATAATCCCGGCGGACTATTATATGAAGCGGTGGAGACGGCGGGACTGTTTTTAGATAAAAGCGATAATATCGTCGAAACGCGCGGCCGGGGATCATCGAACGTGAGAACTTATACCGCTCGTGAAGACGGCATATATAATAAAGGTCCGCTCGCCGTGATTATCAATAATCAAACCGCCTCAGCGGCTGAGATATTGGCCGGCGCTATACAGGATAATGACCGGGGCTTAATAGTCGGATCATCATCTTATGGCAAAGGTCTGGTCCAGCAAATCCTTCAGTTTTCCGACAATTCGGCCTTGAAACTGACCACCGCCAAATATTATACCCCGTCGGAAAGGTGCATTCAGAAAGATAATAGAGTAAGCGAACTGGTCAAAGAGGAGTCAGCCGAGCCACAAGTTATTTATTACACAAGATCGGGACGGCCGGTTTTCGGTGGCGGCGGTATAATTCCCGATATTTATGTCGAACCGACCGGGTATCCGCCGATTATCGATGAAATTATTACTCGCGGCTATCTTTTCGATTATGTTACCGAAAAAAGCGACAGTTTAAAGATCGACAAAAATTTTATTGTTAACGATAAAATAGTCGATGACTTCATAAATTATATCAGTTCCCGTGATTATGTTTATTATGATCCAGCCTATGATTTATTTAATCAATTCGTATCACAAACCGTCGATCAGGGTAACAGCGGCCGGGCGATAGCTCATATCGAAGCCATTGAAAAAATCTTGAAGGAAAAATCTCTCGATGAGATGCTGGCGATGAGAACGAATTTCAGGGACCTGTTGTACGAGTCGTTCATTACGGTGAATCTGGGCGAGAAGGAGGCTTTCGAATTGATATATAAAAAACAGGATCCGGAGCTTGTCAAAGCCGGTTCGGTTTTAAAAAATCCGGAAATGTACAGCAGCCTGTTGGTCGGCTATTAATATTCAGTACGCTATAATTAGAATATCAATTATATTTTACTTAAAAATATCCAGGTGCTGTCGGGTCAGGCGACCCAACGACATCTGGTAAATTTATCTTTATCATTGGCGAATAAAATCTATCTTTTCTTGCTATTTTAAACGGCGATTATTATCATGGCGGTCATGGAGATAATAGCGATATTTATCTGTGGGCTGGGAGCGGGTTTATTCGGGTCTTTGGTCGGTCTCGGCGGGGGCGTGATAATGGTGCCGGTATTGAACTTGATTTTCGGTTTGCCGATCAAGACCGCGGTAGCTACCAGTTTATGCGCGGTCTGCGCGACTTCGATTGGAGGCGCCGCCCGGTATCTGAAAAAGGGATTGGTCGACTTTCGCATGGGTCTGTTTCTGGAGACAACCACCGTTGTCGGCGCGATCGCCGGCGGTTTTTTAGCAATAGCGATAAAACCTCAGATTATCAGTATCGCTTTCGCGGTGGTGCTGTTGTACACATCGGCCAATATGATCATGAAACTTCGCTCTCCCGAAATAGTAATAAGCGAAAATGATCGCGGTGAAATCAATCCGGGCAGAAAATATACGGCCCTCGGGTTATCATCCCTGGCGGGTATGGTTTCGGCGATGCTGGGAGTCGGCGGGGGAGTCGTCCAGGTCCCGATTTTACATCTGGTATTGAAATACCCAATCAAAGCCGCCGTGGCTACATCAACATATATGATAGGTATTACGGCCGCCGCCGGCAGTCTGGTCTATTTGCTAAGTCAGGTGAAAGGAACAGTTAATTACATTTTAATAGATTATCACGCGGCTGGAGCCCTCATAGTCGGTACCCTGGCCGGTTCGAGTCTGGGAGCGGCCTTATCCGATAAACTTAAGGCGCGATCTATCAAGCTGCTATTTATAATCGCTTTATTATACGCCGCTTTGCGAATCGGTTTTAAGAGCCTTGGCTGGGAGCTGTTTTGAATATCGAGAAAACGATCGCTCGCCTGTTCAGCATCGCCGGCCTGGCGATGGCGATAGTGTTCGCTATTGCTATCGCGCTTAATTTGGTGGGGATGAAATTCGGGGTTCCGGTCATACAGTTCGGTATCTGCCTGGCTATAGCCGTACCGATTGCGGGCGTTATTGTTATAATGGTATTTCTGTTTAAAAAAGGTGAAACAAAATACGGTATCTGCGCTATAATACTTTTAATTTTGTTGGTTTTCACCGTTATCTGGAGGCTGATGGTTTGAAGTATCATGTCTTTGTCGATTTTGACGGAACGGTAACCGTTGATGATGTCGGCTATTCTTTTTTCAAACATTTTGCCAAAGGGATGGCCGAGCCGGTAGTCCAGAAATATCACCGGGGCGAGATCGGCGCGGTCGAATGCCTTCAGACCGAATGCGATATTTACAATGCTTATCCGGCGCCGGTCAAGGAAATCAGGGAATTCATTAATACCCAGATGGTCACTCCTGGTTTCAAGGAGTTCGTCGAGTTTTGTAAATCGGAAGATATTAAACTCACTATACTATCCGCCGGATTTGATTTTTATATCGAACCGATTTTGAGTCGATATGGTCTTGCTCATCTCGATGTGCTTTCTACTCCGACATTTATCAAAAACGGTCGGATTTATCCTGAATTTGTCTATTATAATGAAAATATCTGCCCGGACTGCGCCAATTGCAAAGGCGAACGAATCAGAGAATTATCATCGCCGGATGAAATTTCCGTGTTCATTGGTGACGGCCACTCCGATAATCACGGCGCTGAACAAGCCGAACTGGTTTTCGCGAAAAGCTACCTGGCCGATTATCTGGACAAGATAAAGAAGTCATATATCAGGTATAGCGATTTCTTTGACGTGATCCGGGAACTCGATAAGATGGTTAAAAACCCCGCCTGCTGTGAGAATTAATTGACATCACCGCAGTTTGATAATAGATTTTCGGCATGGGGAAGGAGATATGCATGAAAGCCGTGATAATGGCGGGGGGATTTGGCACCAGATTAAGACCATTGACTTTAAATTTGCCCAAACCGATGGTGCCGCTGGGTGGTGTCCCGGTAATGGAGCATCTGGTAAAGCTACTCAAAAAACATAATATTATTGATATTACCGCGCTTTTATATTTTCAAGCCGACCAGATACAAAATTATTTTGGCGATGGTTCAAAATGGGGAGTTAATATAAATTATGTCATGGCGGAAGCTGATTTCGGTACTGCCGGTTCGGTGAAAAACGCTCAAAATTATCTCAATGAAAGGTTTATCATAATCTCCGGGGATGTGGCAACCGACATAGATTTGTCGGCCGCGATCAAATTTCACGTTAACAACAAGGCCATGGCCAGCATGGTGCTATCGCGCGTCGAAAACCCTCTGGCCTATGGGGTAGTGATTGTCGATGAGTCGGGTCGAATTAAGCGGTTTTTAGAGAAACCGTCCTGGGGACAGGTATTTTCCGACACCATCAATACCGGCATATATATTCTCGAACCGCGCGTACTCAATTTGGTTCCGTCTAAGACAGAGTTTGATTTTTCCAAGGATTTATTTCCCAAAATGCTGGCTGAAAAAAAACGTCTTTATGGTTATATCGCTGAGGGCTATTGGCGGGATATTGGCAATACCGATGAATATTCGGCCTCGCATCAGGATCTTCTGGATGGTTTGTTAAAGCTCGGCGAATTCGGGCAGAAAATAGAAAAAGACGGAGCGACGATCTGGCTGGGCGAAAATACGCAGGTTTCGCCCAGAGCGATTTTCAGCGGGACGGTAATAATCGGCGATAGGACTAAAATCGGCCCACGAGCTGAACTGTTTAATTCGGTTATCGGCTCCGATTCCATAGTTGGTCGTGAGGCTAATATCAGTCGGACTGTTGCCTGGAATAGGGTCTCAATCGGCCCGCGCGCCAAAACCTCTGAAGCTATTATCTGCAACGGCGTCGTTATCAACGAGGAAGCTATTCTGGAGGAAAATGTTATTATTTCGGACAACGCTATCGTGGGAGATGGAGCCAGGGTTAAGGCGAACGTTAAGGTCTGGCCGCGGAAAGAGGTCGAATCGGGGGCGATTTTATCATCCAGCCTGGTTTGGGGGGAACGCTGGGCCAAGGAACTCTTTACCGAATCAAAAATAACGGGTATAGCTAATGTCGAAATGACTCCCGAACTGGCCGGCAAGCTTGGGGCCGCCTATGGCGCGATGGTGGGCGATAACCAGACTGTTATTGTCAGCCGTGATGGCAGTCGATCATCCCGCATGTTGACCCGAGCATTAATCGCCGGGCTGATTTCAACCGGAACGAATGTAGCCGAACTCAGGACTATACCGATACCGGTATTGCGCTACCTTTTGAGTCTTCAGATGGAAGCGGGGGGCGTTTATGCCAGGGTTTCACCTCAAAGCAATCAGAAAATGGACATTGTATTTTTCGATTCAGGCGGATACGATATCTCTAATGCCAAATCGAAATCGATTGAAAGATTATTTTTGCGGGAGGATTTTCGTCGCGCGAGTATGGAACGAACCGGCAAGATTGAATTCCCGGAAAGAGTATTAGAGTATTATAGAGAAGGTTTTTTGCGCGCTCTACAAATAGAAGAGTTTCGGAAATCCAGTCTGAAAGTTGTAATAGATTTTGGTTTCGGCGGGGCTTCAAAAATTTTACCGGCGATTTTAGGCGCTCTGGATATAGAAGTAATTTCCGTCAATTCTTTCCCCGATCCTGATAGAATCTACAATTACAGCTTACAGGAGAAAAAAGCTCAGAAACAGCTTGCCGCGATTGTCAAATCATTGAAAGCCGACGCCGGATTCCTGATAGGACCGGGAGCGGAAAAATTGGTGGTAGTCGACGAAAACGGCAAGGTTATTGACAATCAAGTCCTTTTATGTAGTGTTTTATCGCTCTATTTGGAATTAGGAAAATGTACCAAAATCGCGGTACCAATAGTCGCCTCGGCAGGGGTGGAAGATTTGTCTAAAAAGAAAAGCATAGAGGTCGAGAGAATTCCAGATAACCATCTGGCGATGATGGACGCTCTGCACAAAGATGGAGCTGATTTTGTTGGCGGCACCAAGGGCGGGTTTATATTTCCCGGTTTCCAGATTGGCTGTGATGCCATGTTTGCCGTAGCCAAGATATTGGAAATTATGGTATTAACGAACAGACATCTCGGCCAGGTTAAAAGGACATGGCCCGATTTTAAAATTATTTCTAAAGAAGTGCCATGCAGTTGGACTAAAAAGGGATTGGTCATGCGTCGGCTTATGGAGTACACGGCCAGAAAAAAAAGAATATTAGTGGATGGAGTAAGATTTTTTGAAAATAATTCTTACATAACAATCAAACCTGATCGATATAAAGCTTCTTTTCTCCTCCAAACGGAATCGAAATCCGAAACCAAAGCCAAGAATGCGTTAAAAGACTATGTATCAAGGATAAAGCAATGGCAAATATAAGGCTCGCGGTGCCGCGGCCTGAATTATCTTGACTAAAGGAAGCGATGATTTATATTGGCTGATTGGGTTTTATAGGAAAAATTAATAACTGATGTAATGAAAGGTTGCTTTTGATATCCGAACAAATACAATACCGCAAAGCATATTGGCCATATAACCCGGCATTTAAGTCAATAGTGATGTTGGTTATTTTTCTGATTCTTTTAATGGCCGGCACTGTTTTTAGTCAGCAGGAAGAAAAGACAGATTTGCCGTTAAGCTACATGAATTTAGGCATCAAACAGCCCGAGAACGTGGTGCCCCTCGATCGACCAATTGATCCTTTGGTTTACAGGCTTGGGCCGGGCGATAAGCTTTCGATTTTTATCTGGGGCAACGTCCAGGCGCAATACAATCTGGTCGTCACACCGGAAGGGAAAATATTAATCCCAATGGTCGGACCGGTCGATGTTTCCGGTCTCATCTTGGCGGATGCCAAAATTAAAATCAAAGACAAGATTTTGCAGCGGATTCAAAATGTCGAAGTCACGACGGATTTAGTCGATTTGCGCGTCTTCAGGGTATCAGTTGGCGGGGCGGTAAAGTATCCCGGAATATATAATGCCAATGGCGTTACCCGGGTTTCTGAAGTTATCGCCATGGCCGGCGGATTTGAAGGAAATGGAAATGTACCTTCAAGATCCACTGAAAATAGTATACCGGTAGTATTACCGGTCGGCGCCGCTTCACATCGCGATATAATCGTAAAGCATACCAGCGGTAAAATTGATACCGCCGATGTTTTGGTTTTTGAACAAGCCGGCGAATTAAAATATAATTTCAAACTTAATGATGGGGATG
>CAZFSN010000073.1:160-11719 GCA_964521815.1 uncultured Ignavibacteria bacterium
GTCTCGAAAACCGTTGTCCCTTCGGGGACCCAGGGTTCGAATCCCTGCCTCTCCGATTGTATTTAGGACTTGATATTTAACCACAGCAGAGGCTACAATTATTCTGATTATGAGTGATAATAACGAATATTACGCATATATTCTTAAAAGCTTAAAAGATAATCGTTATTATTACGGTTCTACATTCAACTTGGATAAGCGCCTAAAAATGCATAACAGCGGTTCAGTTAAGGCAACCAAACCTCGACGGCCGCTGGTTCTCCATTATTACGAAAAACATCCGGACCGAGCATCAGCTCAAAAAAGAGAATACTTCTTCAAATCACGATCGGGATATCGCTGGCTCAAGAATAATAAAATCATCTGAATATATTCCCCCCGGAGAGGTGTGCCGCACCTTCGGGCAAGCATCCCTTCTTTAGCGGGACCGGAGCGGTCGAACGGGGCGGTCTCGAAAACCGTTGTCCCTTCGGGGACCCAGGGTTCGAATCCCTGCCTCTCCGTATCTTGCTATCCTGCTTATCGATAAGATATTCTATCTTTTTAAATATATCTTGATATTTCGCATCAAAATGTACTAATTAACGTTTAATGAAATAACTATAATTCTAAAAGCCAAAGGAAAGGCAAAATGAGAAAAGCAACACTAATACTTATGGCTTTGATAGCCGTAGCCGCCGGCCTGAATTGCGGCAAGCAGCCGGCCTCGCTGGATGACGCGAAAGCGCTGGCAAGTCAATCCGGCAAACCTATCCTGATAGATTTCTACTCCGAGTGGTGAAGTTACTGCAAGGCTTTCGCTCGGGAAGCGAAAGACGATAACGATGTTAAAAAAGCCCTCGATGACGCTGTCCTGTTTATGGTGGATTGTGATAAAGGCGAGGGAGTTGAACTGGCCAAACAATTTAAAGTCAGAGGCTACCCGACCTATGTACTGGTCAATAGCGAGGGCGCGCCAATTGCCAGGTGGGCCGGCTATGCCAAAGATTATTTCCTCGGGACTATGGCCGAGGTGATGACGGATCTGACTACTATCGATGACAGGGCTGTTCGAAATAAAAATGAACCGAACCTGGCTGATGCGCTGGCGCTGGCTAATTATCATGCCGAGGCGGGCGATTATGTTCAGGCGGTGGATTATTTCACGCAGGCCGGCGAACTTGATCCGAAAAACGATTATTCCTTTAAGATTTTCGAAAATACCGCCCGTGGTGTGCGCGGTGAATATTTTACTTATGAGGATGCCTCTTTGGCCGCTGAGAAAGTATTCCTTTCGGGTAAAGCTGAGGACATGGTCCAGGCGGCCGGTATGATGGGCAGTCTGGCTCGCCGGATCGATAGGCCGGACGATCAGGCTAAATATCTCAAGCGCGGTATCGATGTTGTAGTTGCCGCGGATGATGATCAGACGCTCCGTAATCAGAAACGTCTGCTGATCGATTATGATTTGTACGTAGCCGGCGATAGCGCTCAGGCGGTCGAGTTGAAAAAGTCGACTTACCCCGAGAACTGGATGCAAAATCCCGATGCCTTAAATAGTTTCGCTTGGTGGTGTTTTGAAAACCTGGTCAATCTTGAGGAGGCCGAGGCATTGTCACGTAAAGCGGTCGAGCTATCTAAACCGGGCGGCGACCGGGCGCCAATTCTCGATACGGTCGCACAAATCTGCAAAGCCCGCGGCAAACTCGATGAAGCTATCGTGCTGATGAAACAGGCCGTAGCCGATGATCCGAACAACGATCAATGGAAAGAATCTTTGGCCGAATTCGAAAGCGAGAAGGCGGGAAGCTAACGACTTAAATCGATTTTTGCCAATGGCCGGCGATGCATAGTGTTCGGCCTGACTTTAAAAGCAGTGCTCGATAATTGGATCGTTTAAATTCTCGAATAAACAAAGATTGTCCTTTGTTTCCATATAATCAATAGCTGGAATTAATCCAGGCACGCGAATATCTTCAGCTTATCTAAAGGCTATGCAACATGTTATAAAGAAATGCTCTTAGGTTGCCTACGGTGCTCTACCAACGCAAATTTAAGAAAAAAAACTTGGCTATTTCATTTTAATTATATTAAACTATCAAGCGGAATGGCTATCCTTTTTGCTAATATTGAGCAGGAGATATTCGCTATCCCCCAAATGGGGATTGCCAATAAATTATTATTTTTGTATAACATTTAAGATAATTTTTTGGAGGATTAATGATTACAAGGGAAGAGGCGCTTAATTATCATAGCCAGGGACGCAAAGGGAAGATAGAAGTATGTCCTACAAAGCCATGCATAACGCAACTTGATTTATCTTTAGCTTATACGCCGGGGGTAGCTGAACCTTGCCGGGTGATTGAAGAAAATCCGGATATGGTGTATGAATATACCGCCAAGGCGAATCTGGTCGCGGTTATTACTAACGGCACGGCCGTATTAGGATTGGGCAATATAGGACCGCTGGCGGGCAAGCCGGTTATGGAAGGTAAAGGCGTGCTGTTTAAACGATTCGCCGATATCGATGTGTTCGATATCGAAATCGATACTTTGGATCCGGATGATTTTATTAATATCGTTAAAAAGCTGGAACCTACTTTTGGCGGCATCAATCTTGAGGATATCAAAGCCCCCGAATGCTTCTATATCGAGCGCAAACTGAAAGAGATGATGGATATTCCGGTTTTCCACGATGACCAGCATGGCACGGCTATTATTTCCGGGGCGGCTTTAATCAATGGCTGCGAGGTTGCCGGCAAGGATATAGCCGATCTTAAAATCGTTTTCAATGGCGCCGGCGCGGCCGGTATCGCCTGCGCCAAGCATTATGTGGCTTTGGGCGCGAAACTTGAAAATGTAATTCTTTGCGATTCGAATGGCGTAGTTTATAAAGGACGCGAAAAGGGCATGAATGAATATAAAGCGCAATTTGCCTCCGGTACTGATGCCCGGACGCTTAAGGAAGCCATAAAGGGCGCTGATGTTTTCTGCGGTGTTTCTGTGGCCAATGTGGTGACTCAGGATATGGTGCGGTCGATGGCGAAAAATCCTATGATCTTTGCCATGGCCAATCCTGATCCGGAAATCACTTATCCCGAGGCTACCGCCGCTCGCTCCGATGTCATCATGGCTACCGGCCGTTCCGACTACCCCAATCAGGTTAATAATGTGCTTGGCTTTCCGTTCATTTTCCGGGGCGCGCTGGATGTTCGCGCGACTGCTATCAATGAGGAGATGAAAGTCGCCGCGACCAAGGCTCTGGCCACACTGGCCAAGGAAGACGTGCCGGAATCGGTCAGCGCCGCCTATGGCGGGGCAAGTATGACATTTGGCAAGGATTATATAATCCCCAAACCTTTTGACCATCGGGTGCTTTTATGGGAAGCCAGGGCGGTCGCCGAGGCAGCCATGAAAACCGGAGTAGCCAGAAAAATAATCGACCCGGAAGAATACTCCATGAAACTCGAGTCGCTATTGGGGCGCACACGGGCTGTCATGCGCGTTATTATCAATACCGACAGGGAACATCCCAAACGGATTGTTTTTCCCGAAGGTGAACATAGAAAAATCCTCAGAGCCGCCGCGAGTATTAATAGCGAAAAGATCGGCAAGCCGACTCTGTTGGGCGATATCGAGTTGATTAAAGAACGGGCCGCCGAATTGAGAATTGATCTGGACGGTATCGAGTTAATCGATCCGAAACGTTCAGAAAATTCTAAAAAGTATGTCGAAGACCTGCATAAAATCCGTCAAAGGCGGGGAATGCTGAAATTCGATAGTATGATCGATCCTTTGTACTATGGGCTGATGATGGTCCGTCAGGGTGATGCCGATGCTCTGGTCGCGGGCGCGACAATGCATTACCCGGAAGTACTACTGCCTGTATTAAGAGTTTTCCCCAAAGATGATCCGAATGAACGCGTTTCCGCGATGAATTTGGTCTTACTGAAAAACAAAGTCTATTTCTTCGCTGATACCGCCGTCAACATTAATCCCACAGCCGAACAAATAGCTCATATCGCTATCACTTGCGCCCGTCAGGTAGTGAAACTCGGCATAGAACCGAAAATCGCGCTTTTATCGTACAGCAATTTTGGTTCAGTCAGGGCGGAACCATCGCTTAAAATGCAAAAGGCCGTGCATATTATTCAAAAACTGCAGCCAGATTTGGAAGTCGATGGGGAAATGCAGGCGGATACCGCGGTGACACCCGATTTACTAAGAAGAACTTTCCCGTTCTCCAATTTAAAAGATTCCGCCAACGTTTTAATTTTCCCCGACCTACAATCCGGCAATATCGCCTATAAGCTGGTTCAAAGATTGGGCAACGCCGAGATAATCGGTCCGCTTTTAATGGGGCTGGATAAGCCGATTCAAATTTTACAGGTTGGTTCTTATGAAGTCCGTGACATTGTCCATCTGGCCGCATATGCTATTATGGAATCGCACGGAGTTTTTAAAAATGATTTGCTGAAAACAGCTATACCTTCTTAATCTGTTTCAAATAACAAGCGGCAAATTCTCTGAGATATGGGGATTTGCCGCTTTGTATTGCTTCTCCAGGATACAGCTAAAACAGTGAAGCGGCGAATTTGTGTTCAGGCAGGTCGTTGCGAAGCGTGACCTGTCTGCTAATCTATGTCAGGTCACACCCTTACGGGCACGACCTGACATAACTCATGAAATAGTGAAGCGGTAAATTTGTGTTCAGGCAGGTCGTAGCGGAGCGTGACCTGCCTGCTAATTTCCATCAGGCCTCAAGGTCTTAGCGATCACGCCCTTATAGGCTTATATACGGCTAAAAAAGTGAAGCGGCCTATCGCAAACAAAAACCGGCAGACAAATATTTCTGCCGGTTTGGGAAATCTGTTTCTCCAACTCAAATTTATTATTTCAGTAACAGAATCGGCATACTCTGAGTCGCATCCCCGGCTTTGGCTCGGATAAAATATCTACCGGAAGCGATAGTTCGTCCATCAGCATCGGTACCATTCCAGATCAAGCTATGTTTGCCGGCGGCAAAATCGCGATCAGCCAGTGTCGCGACATCACGGCCAAGGATATCGAAAATAGTAATTGCGACATGATCAGGCGAGGGAAGTTCGAATTGTATCTGGGTTGAAGCATTAAATGGGTTGGGATAATTCGGCAATAGCGAAAATGCTTCGGGAACTGATAGGTCAGCCTGCTCGATGCCGGTAATCGCGCCCGAACAATCGTAAATGCCCAAATTACTTCCGTCGGCAATGATAGCGATATCACCCAAAACCGCGATGCCATTTGCTGATCCGGGTGTTTGATAATAGCCGACGCAGCGAGGGGAAGAATAATCCGTGATATCAAAAACATTTAAGCCTAACTGGTTGTCGGTTAGATATAGGCATTTGCCATTCATTTCCATCCCTTTTATGTATCTGGTATTATCAGGAAAAATCATACTCATGCTTAGCGGCGTCCATTGTTCGGAACTAGGCAATTCAAATACCCTGTAAGTTCTCGATGAAGTCAAATAGAATAATTCGCCTGATCTCTTAATTCCGGTACAGCGTTCAGTCATGTTGTAGCTGGTCATTAAAGCCGGCGATATCGGATCAGTTAGATCATATACTTTCAGTTGGTAATCATTGCCTTGCAGAAAAAGGTACTGACCGATAATATCAATCTTGGTCCTTCCATTATAGCCGTACCCGATGAAGTTGGCTTCCAGCATATTGCCTGGGTCCGAGATATCGATGATGCGCAGGCCGTAATTTTCAGTAATGTAAGCATAGTGATCATAGATCGCCAGTTCGTAATGTACGTCATTATCTTCGGTAGTGAACGATCCCAGCAAGTCGGGGGCAGCAGGATCGGAGAGATCGACCGACAGCAGACATTTATTGGAACATCTGGCAATATAACCGATATTCCCATTTATCTTCATATCGCCGTCCCACCAGTCTAATTCAAAATAGCCCAGTTCATGGGGATCGGTAAGATCGGAAACATCGACAACTTTCAATTTATGGCTTTCTTGAATGTAAGCCAGGTTGTTGGCAACGAATACCTTATAATCCTGGCCGGTCCGGTTGTACCTGTAAGCCTCGCAGATATTTTCGGGATTGGAAATATTCACTACCCGAAGGCCATGGTCGAAATCAGCGACATAAGCCATATTATCGCGAATAACGAAAGTTGAAATATCCTGCGGCGGATAATAAATGCTGGCAGTACGAGGATTGCATGGATCGGAAACATCGATAGCCGCCAGCGGGCAATCCGGATCGCCATAATTGAGATAAACATGCGAATCGACCAGATCGACACCAAATGCATAGTTTAACGAATCGATGCTGCTTACGGCTTGCATGGTCGTCAAATCAACAACCCTAAATCCATCCCAGCCGCAGGCCAGATAAGCGTAATTGCCGGAAACGGTTGCGCCATTTACCCAGTTACCGTCATTCAACTCATATGAACTGACTACGTTTATAGCGGAAAAATCGGATATATCGATGACCAGCAGACCATCAAGATAACTGGCCCCATAAGCAATATCTCCATGTACTTCGATATCGGTCACACCGGGAACAGCATTGGGACTGGAAACGACAATTGGATTAAGCGGATCGCTAATATCGTATATCAACAAGCCTTCGCAATCGGAATTCGTGTATAAATAATCGCCTATTACCCGAAACATACCAACATAGCGGCCGATTAAAATTTCGCCAGTTTCCTGCGGCGCGGCCGGATTCGAAACGTCGATAATCTTAATAGTACTTCCGGGGATAGCGACAAAAGCATAACTACCCGATACATCTACCCCATAAGCATATTCATAATCGATCCTGGCTACATCATAATATGAATAGGGCTCGGCTATATTTATGATTCTCAAACCGTCTTGCTGGCAGGCCAGGTAGGCGTAATCCCCATAAACGGCAACATCATTGACACCGGTTTGCCAGTTATGATAGTACTGATCATAAACGCTGATATTGAGACAGTCCTGAGCGTTGGTAATCGGCGAGAGTAATAAAAGAAAAGACAGCAGGATAAAAATTTTGTTGTACCTGTGATGCATGGTATCCTCCATTCTTTCTGAGTTTAAATTAACCACTCGTTCACTTCAAACGAATAAACATGTTGGTTTGATTCTCCGGTCCACTCAGAAAAGATACTTTGGATTACTGTTATTGTCATTCTCTTCGCCCTGTCGGCGAAAGATTTATCTTTATTAACAATACGATTTCCAATAAATCTTGTCAACCAAAATCTTCCAAATATGGCTATGTTTTTCGATAATTAACGGAAATATACGGATTCCTCTAAAGAATTATCCTTTTGAACTGAATAAAAACTATTTTTCTCACCCATTATATATCGGCCGGTTAAAGCCCCTTGTAAAGTGAGAGGCAAAGCGGCGGATACCGAAATCTGACGGTTCTGGCAAAATTTTAACTTGCATCACATAATTCATTTTGATAATCTTAATCCAACTATGTTTGATGACAATATCGATGAATCAGTTTTTGATCGCTATCTCGATATCCTTGGCGTCTCAAGGAAAAAACTATCTCTTGGTTTTCTGTCTGAACTGGTCGCGGCGCATTTGATCCGCGTGCCTTTCGAAAATATATCTAAATTGTATTATCGGAAAAAATACAATTTAAGAAATTTACCGGGGTTGAAAAAATATCTTGACGGCATAGAACAATTTCATTTTGGCGGAACCTGTTATTCGAATAATTATTATCTTTATCTTTTACTTGAACATTTGGGTTTTGACATTAAGTTATGCGGCGCCGATATGGCTAATCCGGATGTTCATCTGGTAAGCATAGTCAGGGTAGAGGGAAGAGAATATATCGTGGATGTCGGTTATGCCGCGCCGTTTCTTTCACCATTGCCGAGGGATATTCGAAAAGATTATGAAATCAGGCTGGGACATGACCGCTATGTGCTTAAACCCCGGGACAATCAGGGTCGCTCAGAGCTCGAACTATATCGGGACGGTGTCTATAAACATGGCTACAAGGTCAAACCAATAGCCAGGTCAATAGAACATTTCGCGGATGCTATTGCTCATTCGTATACCGATCAGGCCACATTCACTAACGCTATCTTATTGGTTCGATTTCTTGTCAATAGTTCGATCACGATTTTTAATCTGAAACTTATCGAATCAGAGGGGCTAAATCAGAAAATCCGCCAACTGGCAGACCGGCACGAATTAGCTGAAGCTATCGAAGGCAATTTCGGCATCCCGACTAAAATCGCGACTGAAGCTATAAACGAACTTGGCGAATTGAAGGATGCCTGGACTTAGATAATAATAGGATGTCTTTAGGAGCACATATTTAATTTATAACAAAGTACTTAGTTATCGAAAAAGCGATTAATTATCGCCTTAGTCGATCTCCGGTCTTAGCCCGCAAGTTCCTATCAAACAGAAAACGTCTTCGATCTTCAATGGCTCTCCGATAACATAACCCTGGCCGTATTTCACGCCTATAATACCGCCATAAGAACGGGCCATCGATTCCAGCGACCAGAGATAATCACGGTCCTTGGCCGGATTGAGAAATTGCGATTTATGCGCCTTCAGAGCATCCATCCATCTATCGAATTGCTCGGTGATATCGACTACGAACGTGGGAGAGACCTCCGGCGGCAGGAAATAATGATACAGCCCCCTGATCCGATATGGATCGCCCTCAATAGGCAGTTTCTTAAACGTGGCGAAATTAGCGGCGTTGATCGCGATCTGGCCGGTAGCGAGATGATCGGGGTGGCTTTGGCGTTTACCATGTCCGCCCTGCCAGTAAGGAGCCAGGACAATTTTGGGCTGATGCCGGCGCAGCAACTGGGCCACCGCCAGCCGGTTCTCGTAAGTATCAGCCACGCGGCAATCGCCGCAATCGAGAGTAGCCAGGATTTTCGCGCCAAGGATATCTGCGGCATTCTTAGCTTCTTGTTCGCGAATTTCGGGATTTCCCCCGGTACCCATCTCGCCCCGGGTCAGATAGACGATGCCGGTGCGATAACCGCGCTGGGCCATCTTTATCAGAAGCCCGCCGCAGCCGACCTCGACATCATCCGGATGCGCGCCGATTGCTAATAGATCTACTATTGGATATTTGGTCATATCAGAATACCATTTAGTGATAAATCGACGAACAATAACGTCCGCCGGCTAAATAATTTAAGCGTCAAGATTACACCCGAAACATTAAGGAATGTTGAAAAACCTTAATGCCGGTCATTGCGAGGAGTCCTATGGACGACGAAGCAATCTGTAACTTGTTGGGCAGCAAACAGACAGATTGCACGGACGTGCCTTGACGGCTTAATCCCGCTATCGCAGGATTCACAATGACAGGCATGCGGCTTTTTCAACAAGCCGATTAGGCGCCGGATTAATCTCGTATCTTGCTATTTATTCTCCACTGCGTTCATTATATCGCGCTTATGCTCTTCCTCCATGATTAGGATATCCTCGAGAGCGCGGCGAAGGCCGTATTCTTTCAGCTGTTCGGCCTGACCGATTCGTTCCCTGTACCGGTCGATTGCCAGTTGTTCGCCTTCCAGGTCTTGCTTAAGCATCCCCAGGCTGGTGTCAGCGGTATTCCGTTTTTCCACATCCATGGTGGGCACGCCGCCGAGATAGTCTATTTGCTCCGACAGCGACAGAGCGTGCTGCATTTCCTCCTGCGAATGGATGATGAGTTCTTTTTGAATCGAATCAAACTGGGCGCCGCTAATAGAGGCCGCGTGCTGAACATACTGAATAGCCGCCGCGTATTCCCATTCCAGATCTTTGTTCAATTCCTCGATTAATTTTTCTTTTGTAATTGCCATGACTCCTCCTTTATTTATTCGATAGTTCGATTCACGATCATTGCCATAAATGATAATAATTTCAATTGTGATAATCAAGCTTTAATAACGATACAGTGGCTGATATACCTCCGGTACGCCATCCGGCTACAGAATACAAAATGACTTTATAATAGAGCTGTAATTTGTTTAAAAATAATGTGGAATGTCAATATAATGATAAAAGAAACAGTTGACAAAATCGATTTGTTAGTTATAATAAAATTAGAAGATACGCTCGAAAATAATCGGTCATTAATTGACATCTATGACTCGGAAATATGAGTGGGGGAGATTTGATAATTTTACCCGGATATGATCTTGAATTAGATATAAGAAATGGAGATTTAACATGAGAAAATTAGCTTCTTTTAAAAATCTAATAATGCTGATTACGTTGGCTGCATTCTTGCTTTTTGGTTCGACTACTTTCGCTCAACGCTATAATCTTCTCGAGATCAGCACATTGGGAGGCAATATAAGCGGCGCGGCTGATATCAACGATCAATTTGCCGTGGTTGGATCCTCAACGAATGATAACTCGGCGCTGCATGCTTATATCTGGTATCTGGGATTCGCTATCGATCTGGGAGTGCCCGGCGGCAATTCGGTAAGCGCCGCCACCGCGATTAACTATGGCGGCTCGATGACTGGCTATGCCGAGGGGGATGATCAAAGCCGCTATGCTTATCTTATTCAGTTGAGCGGCGACCGCTGGACATATCTGGGGACTCTGCCCAATCTTGATTACAGCGAGGCAGTCGATATCAACAATTATGATCAGATAGCCGGCTATTCGTTTATGCTTGGCCCGGATGGCGGTTCAATGGCCTGGGTCTGGGAAAACGGATATATGTCGCCGCTGGGTACGCTGGGGGGCTCGCGAAGTAAGGCCAGCGCTATCAACCAGGGAGGAGCCGTAATCGGTTACTCGGAGGTTTTCACTCCTGACAACAGCATCAATCATGCCTGTCTGTGGATCAACGATGCTATTATCGACCTGGGTGTACTGCCCGGAGAAACCAATAGCGCGGCCAATGATCTCAATGATTACAATCATGCCGTTGGGGCATCATCCCATCAACAGGAAACGTATCCGTTTCTGACTGTTTCCAGGCCCTGCCTCTGGATTGATGATCAGATTATCGAATTGGAACTGCCGGATGGATTCGTGACCGGAATCGCCAACAGCATAAATGACCGCGGTCAAATAGTCGGTTCGATGAACAGTTCACTTTCGGGCGGGCACCCGCGGGCGTTTATCTGGCAAAACGATGTGTTGACCGATTTGAACGATCTGGTTAACGACCAGCCCGACTGGGAATTGCAGACAGCATCCTCGATCAATGAGCTTGGTTATATAGTCGGTTCCGGACTGAATCCAAGCGGGGAACTGCGAGGTTTCCTGCTTGCCCCGGTGCAGACCGATATTAACGAATCGACTGCTTATCTACCGTCAGCGTTTCTGATCGCGAATAATTATCCCAATCCTTTCAATAACCGCACAGTCATAGAATATTCACTCCCCGAAGCCGCCCCGGTGAAAATCGAAATCATCAACTTGCTTGGTCAAATAGCTGAAACACTGGTAGATAGTTATCAGGCCGGAGGGAAACATCAAGCTGTTTGGAACGCGGATAGTTACTCCAGCGGTGTATATTTCTATCGGATCCAGGCTAATAATGATTCACAATCCGGCATGATGACGTTGATTAA
>CAZFSN010000073.1:11819-13862 GCA_964521815.1 uncultured Ignavibacteria bacterium
TCGCCTGACCCGACCTCAATCTTGGCAATCGCGCGTGGCTATCTGCCGGTACTATGAACTTCTAACAGAAAACATTCTACAACAAATTATTCGCTTGACAAAAAGTAGTCCCCACACTATGTTTAACTTAAATAGTGCGTTTCGCAATCCTTTTGAATTTTTTGATGTTTGATAGATTAAACTGAGCCATTAATTAGGTGAGGAGGATTGGAAATGATGAAATTTCTTAAAATAGCTTTTTTAATATTCATCTTGATTACATTTCCATCGGAGCTGTTCGCTGAAAATGAGCACTGGACATCTTGCGCCGCCGGAGATTCACTGCCCAGAACGAGATCGGGCCATACCGCCGTTTATGATCTTGTCGGAAAAAGAATGATCGTGTTCGGTGGAATGTCCGATGAATATGGTTATGAGCTGGGCGACCTGTGGGTGCTGGATGATACTGTCTTCGCCTGGAGTCAATTGGAAACAAGCAACGATGGCCCGCCGGGACTGAGAGATCATGCCGCTATTTACGATCCAATGAATAACAGGATGGTTCTATTCGGCGGGGTTTATGATTCGGGCGAAATTACCAATGATGTCTGGATTCTGGATTTCGAGACTTTAATCTGGCAGCATATAGATGCCGATACCTCGGCTTGGCCAGTTCCACGGTTCAATTGCTACGCGGTCTATTGGCAGCAGGCGCGTCAGATGGCGATATTTGCCGGACGCGATTTTCACGAGCGATTCAATGATTTGTGGATGTTTGATCTAACAACTTACAGGTGGAGGCAGATTCCTTACAACAGCGTGTGGCCTTCAATCCGGGAAGGCGCGCCAATGGTACTTATCAATCCGAATACCTTTCTCATTTTTGGCGGCTATGATCCCCAGGCCACTCATTTTAACGATCTCTGGACTTTCGATATGATTTCAGGCCAATGGACCTCTTATCAACCTTATAATCCAATACCTCCACGACGACGGCGATGCGCGCTGGCCTACGATAAAGGAAATAATCGGGTATTGATTTACGGCGGCATTTGTAATGCCTCACATCTTGCGCTTGATGATCTTTGGGAATTCAGCTTGAATTCGCTGAGCTATACCGAATTGGAGCCAACCGGCGATATCCCCTCCGCGCGAGGATATCATTCGGCAATCGCGGGTTTCGGCTGCTTGCCGTCATATGATTTCGGCGGCCATAAGATAGTTGTTTTCGCCGGCGCGAATTACGCCGAGGGTTGGATTTATAACGACACCTATTTTCTCGATTGGAACGCTACGGTGATTGATGAGGATATTCAGAAACCCAGTACTTTTGTAGCGCTTAACAGTTATCCCAATCCATTCAACGCGGTCACGAGTCTGGATTTTGTTTTACCCGAACCTCTGCCGGTCGAGCTGAAAATTTATAATATTTCAGGTCAACTAATCGAGGAATTGTACAACGGTAACTTAGCGGCGGGTAAGCACACATTTAGATGGAACGCCAATAATTATTCATCCGGGATTTATTTAACAAGATTAGTCGCCGGAGAGAACGAGGTAATCAATAAGCTTATGTTGCTGAAATAGACAGCCGGTAGACGAGGATGTCTGCCAATCACAAAATTATTTGTTTACCGCGGCTGTTGTTATAAGATTTACGCCGATTGCCGTCAGGAAAAGATTCCTTACGACGTGAGGGGGAATCCCTAATATTTTATAACCGGCTTCAATTTCCCGGCTTCATCGATTGTGTTCCGAATTTCTTTCGGCAGGGGAGCAATGCCTTTAAAACCGGATGACTTTATATATTGAGCAATATATTCTCTAAGCTTTTCAGGTTCCCATTTACTTAGCTTCTCAACAGAATCGATACCAGCATCGTAATACAACCGCGCCCTGACTGCTTTAACCGCCATGATTCTGGATAAGTCGGAAAGCCGGGTTAATTCCAGAAGGGCGTCTAAAGGAATTCTAGTTCGTTTAGCTAACGTTTTTCTATCAGCTGAAGTCTTGCAGGATTCGAGCATCTGGGTTGTGTACTTAATGCCTATTCCTTCTAAACGC
>CAZFSN010000074.1:0-8207 GCA_964521815.1 uncultured Ignavibacteria bacterium
TGGATGTTCCTGAACCGCTTGGTGATAAGGAGACTGATATTACAGTTTTAATAACCGGCCCATCGGGCTCCGGCAAGGAGATGGTGGCTCAGGCGATTCACGCCAAATCGGGCAAGCCGCCTGATAAGTTTATCAGCCTTAATATCGGTTCGCTGGCGCCGGGTGTATTGGAATCGGAACTTTTCGGCCATGAAAAAGGATCGTTTACCGGCGCGGTTGGCCAGCGTATCGGCCATTTCGAACAAGCCGCCGGCGGCACGCTGTTCCTCGATGAGATCGGCGAATTGCCATCCGACCTTCAGGTAAAATTGTTAAGAGTGCTCGAGGAAAAAAGTTTTTACCGGGTCGGCGGTCAGAGGAAAGTCTCCACCGATGCCCGGATGATATTCGCCACCAACCGCGATCTGGGCGAGGATGTCGCGAGCGGCAAATTCCGGCAGGACTTGTATTATCGATTGAATGTCGTGAATATAAGCGTATTGCCTTTAGCCGCACGGCCCAAAGATATTCCGCTATTGGTAAGAGAATTCATCAAACGATCGCGTTATGGCGATTACGCCGACAGCCACCCGATTGAACCCGGAGCGATGAAGATGATGATGAAATATCACTGGCCGGGCAACGTGCGCGAACTTAAAAATGTAGTCGAATCGCTTTTAATCTTGTCCAATAAGGGTGTCATCACCCGCGATTCGTTCGAAAAATATCTTCGTGAAAAATCGCTTCATGATAACAAATTGCCCGTGCCGACCGGTCGGACCGCCGAGAGCGCCGAACATCAGCTTATTATCCAGGCGATTCTTTCCATGAAAGACGAGATAGGCGCATTAAGGCAATATATGATCGATAATTTGCATCCATCGATTGCCAAAAACGGCCGGCTGCAGGAGCAGGAAGCCGAATTAAATATCGAAAGCAATGAGAAAAACCTGATAATTAAAACTCTGAAGGAGGTGAACGGCAATCGCAGAAGAGCAGCCAGACTTCTGGGTATAGGCGAGAGGACACTGTACCGCAAAATAGACAAGTATGGCCTGAGCTAATCTGTTCTCGAATAATCTTAGTGCTTGTAATCGCGATTTTCGTTTCACATGCAGAAGCGTCAATAATATACGATATAGAAAGCCTGGATGATCTTTATCAGGCTTACTATGACGGCGAAATCGATTATGGCACGTTAACGGTTTTGGCTGATGCCTACAACCTTCATGGATTATCTCAATCTGATCTCGAAGCTCTTGGCATCTACGAGCGGCAGGAAACCGATTTAACGAGTACGGACAGCAGGTTCTGGTCGCGTATTTTAGCGGAACCCGCCGGATGTATAGGTTATCGGCGTTACAGCCGTGATTTCGGAAATGTCTCCGGCAATTATTATCTTGATCTGAAAGTTACGCGAATCGAAACGTCTATGGATATCAAGGAAACTACCGGCCAAAAGACTTTACGCCGCCGGACGATCAGTTGGACAGACGATAATATTCGTATGAAATTAGGCAATTTTACCGCGACGGAGGGCTTTGGTCTGGCGATCGGCCGCTATGATTATCAGCCCAGCGCCGGTCTTAATTATGATGATGATTTCGATTTTCTGTATCCTGTAAATAGCTATTACAATGGCATGAATCTGGCAATCGGCGGCGGAAATATAGGGAGCCGAGTGTACTACTCTAGTAAGGAGTACGATGATTCAAAAAAGGCGTTTTATGGTTCAGCGGCAAATTATAAACTCGGCGATTTTACCGGCGGTCTGGCTATAGGCTGGAATCGATATAAAAATCCGAATGACACAGATGAGAGGACGGCCGCGGGTTTGAATTTAAATTATGATCATCTCGGTTTTAACCTGGCCGGCGAATACGCGGTTATCGAAAACTCCGGCGGTTTATATCTCAAGTGCGAGAAGCGCTTGAATAATATGTCAATCGGTTCGGAGTTCTGGCGTTATGGCAATAATTTCAATAATTATAACTGCTCCGGCCCGGCCGCTTCTGATTATACCTCATTTTATCCCGGTCAATCAGAACTGGGTTTCAGAAGCGCTCAGGCACGCGAAACCGGCCTGGCTTTAAATTATTCGAGTGAATTCGCCGCGTTGGGAGTACAGGTCTGGAATCATGCGAATAGGCATACTATCAATTCAGCCTATAATTTGTTGTTTAATCGAAAGGTTGCTTACTGGCTTAACACCTCTTTTCAAACAGTCGGCAAATCAGCCGAATCCGGCGGCTATTTATGGTCGAAACTCAAATTGATGCCGGCAATAGCTTGCCTGGATCAGATCGGAGTAAAAGGTTATTTCACCGGCAAAAATAATTTGGCGGATGATAAAAGCTATGTATTTTTCATTCTGATAAAAAATCTGGGCGACAACTTCGATATTAGCTTACAGGCGAGAGGCTACTTTAATGGACATTTTACCTGGTACATCAGTGAATATTTAACCGCCTCGAAGGGGATGAATATCATAACCGAAATAAATTACAATAAAGATATTAGGGTAAATCTTAAAATCGAGAAAACGTTATGAAAACATTAATGAAAATCGGCTTCATAATTTTGATGTCAAATGCCGCCGCGTTCGGGGAGTTGATCCTAAGCGAGATATTAGCCAACGAGCCGAGCAATCGGGTGATGTTGGAATGGATTGAAGTGTACAACGATAATCTCGGCGAAATCGATTTGCATGATTATCTGTTAATCGAAGGCGACGATACGCTATCTTTTACAGATGGTTCTTCGGTGGGGGCCGGTGACTACGCGGTTATATGCCGTCGCCTTGTGCCGGTAAATGGCAGCGACTGTTTCGAGTATCACTGGGGCGATTCATCGGGTGTCTGGGGCGATTCGCCGAAGGAAAATTACGCGGCTTATGAGTTAAGTTTCACTTTGTCGAACGGCAGTGGTTCGGTTTATCTGATGAAATCCACCGGCGAAGGAGTCGACCATTATATCTGGGATCAATCATCGGATGATGGCCGTAGTGTAGAACGCAATAACGTGACTGACCCGCTTTCCGGTTGGCATGAATGCTATGATGCCGATGGTTCGACCCCCGGTCAGCCTAATTCATTTTTGCCTGAAACCGAAGATAATTACTTCCTTGAGGTCATTCCTCAAATTGTAAGTCTCTCAAGTACGGAACATACTGTCACGATTTCCTATGCCGCGCCCAGTGGAACGAAAATCAACTTATATATTTATGATGATTCCGCTTTGAAAAAAGTTACGCTTGAGGATGATTCCTCGAAATCACTTGGCCAAATATTCTGGAATTTGACAGATAGCGATGGCAGTCAATTGGCGCCCGGTTTGTATTTCGTTTTATTTCAAGCCGAAGGGGCTATTAACGCGCAAAAAACCGTGCCGGTGGTGATTTCGCCATGAGATTCGCGCTGTTAATATCGCTGGTCTGGATAGCAACGGCTTTCAGTCTGGAGGGACCAGATTTAATGCTATTAGGTGATCAATTCGCACCTAATAATAAATCAATGAGTCTCACAAGTCTTCCTGACAGCGCTTTCCATGTAGAGGCTGCTACCCGTCACGCCTATCTCTATGGTATCAAGTCGCTTAACTGGACCTATGCGTCCGGCCGATGCGATTTTAAAAATAATTCCGCCGTTATAGCTTTCAGAAGTTATGGAATTGATAAGTTATATCAATCATCATGGTATTCTATAGCGGCGCGTAAATCGGTCATTAAAAAGCTTTCATTTGGATTGGGTTATACGCGAAATGAATTGGTGTATGGCGATAATCTCTTGAAGATATCCGAGGATTTTATAGCAATAGATGCCAGCGCCAATTTTGACAAATTCGCGCTGATAGCCTCAGCAGGAAATATAGCTTTAGATAAGAATAACAAGAAATATAACAAGCCTGAATATACAGCCGCCTGTTTCTGGCAAGCCGATAGCTCACTTTCGGTTAGCTGTTTATTGTTTAATGATAAGCGCGATCATAACCGTTTGATGATAACCCAGAATCTGGCAGTTCATAAATCGTTAATTATAATCGCCGGGCTTATAAGCGGGCCGGAAGTCTACTATGCCGGTTTTGAAATTGTTTACAAACGCTTCGTTTTTGGTTATACTTTCTATGCTATCGGCGGCTTGGATGATTGCTCCAGGTTGTCGCTTGGCTACAGGTAAGCTATGGATATTTTACAGCAACTCGAAAAAAGAGAAAACGAGACTCTGGCTATCTACGCGATGAAATCCAGTCAATCGCGGGGCCGCCGTTATAAAGAGCCTAAGCATCCATATCGCACGGAGTTCCAGCGTGATCGCGAACGGATTATTCACGCTTCCTCATTCCGTCGTCTGGAATATAAAACCCAGGTGTTTGTCAATTACGAGGGTGACCATTACCGGACCCGCCTGACACATACAATCGAGGTAGCCCAGATTGCCAGAGGTATAGCCCGGGCTTTACAGCTAAACGAGGACTTAACCGAGGGTATCGCCCTGGCTCATGATCTGGGGCATACGCCGTTTGGGCATTCCGGCGAGGCGGCCTTGAATAAGTTGATGAAAGCTCATGGTGGTTTCGAACATAACCGTCAGAGCCTGCGGGTTGTCGAGCAGTTGGAAAGCCGGTATCCGGATTTTCCGGGATTGAATCTGACATATGAATTGCGAGAGGGTATCTTAAAGCACGAAACGATTTACGATAACCCGGCCTATCCCGCCGATCTATTCCCGATTGACCGGGGAACGCTTGAATGTCAGGTGGTTAACGTTGCCGATGAAATCGCCTACACTTGCCATGATGTCGATGACGGCCTTAATTCCGGGCTGATTTCCTATGAAGGCTTGCAGGTAATAAGCCTCTGGCAGGAACTTCATGAACAATTGATGCAGCGGCATCCATATATAGCCAAAACTCCCATTTACAGGCATCAGATGGTTAGGATGCTGATTAACGTTATGATTACTGATTGTATTGATGCCAGCGGCGAGGCTTTGGAAAAAGTCGGGCCCAAAAGTGTCGATGATGTCAGGGCGCATACCAGTAACCTTGTCTGTCGGTCGGAGAAAGCATTGGCTAAAGAGTCGAGGCTCAAGCAATTTCTGCTAGAAAAGATGTATCGTCACCATCGGCTTTTGCGGATGGCCGAAAAGGCGGAGAGGATAATTACTACCCTGTTCGAATCGTACCTGAGCAATCCCGATCAACTGCCCTCCGGTTTCCGTCCTCGGCTGAAACAAGAAGAAGCGGCGGTCGTAGTGGCCGATTATATAGCCGGAATGACCGACCGTTTCGCGGCCCAGGAATATAAAAAGCTGATAGATCCATTTGAATTAATTTAAAAATAGATTGAATAAAATTTCCATTTAGGTTAATAATAGAGGGTATGTTTAAGCTTAAACTTAAAAAAACTTGTCACGCACGAACAAATAGTGCATTTATATAGTTTACAGATGGGACGCGTACGAGCATGGATAATCTAATAAAAAACCGGCATCATGGGAATTGTGAAAAACCTTAAAACCTGTCATTGCGAGGAATCCCGCCCAAAGCGGGATGACGAAGCAATCTGTAAGTTGCCGTACAACACACATCCAGATTGCACGGACGTGCCTTGGCGGCTTCACCCACGTAATACAGGGGATTCGCAATGACTTATAGGCGGTTTTATAATAAGATCTAAGATTATGGCGTCAGATAAGAAAATAATTGGCACATCGGGTCAGGCCGAACAATTCACGCGCGAGATATTGCCGCAAGTATCGCGAACATTCGACCTGGCGATAAAATTTTTGCCTCACCGGCTTAGCCGACCGGTCGGCCTGGCCTACCTTCTATGCCGCATTGCCGATACGTTCGAGGATTCGGTTGTAATGACACCATCTGTGCGGCGGGAGATGCTGTATAAATATTCGGAATTGCTAAAAACCCCCGGGCAGTATGATAAAGCCTTAATGGAAGAGCTCTGTCAATCATTCTCCGGTCACGACAGTTTAATAAGTGAAACAGCCGATACATCCTCATTCCCCGATCATCTGCCAAGTTTGAAACTGGTGGCAAATACCGATCTGGTTCTGGCTGCCGCCGATGCCCTGCCCGATACTTTCGGAAGTCATATATTTCCGCGGGTGCGGGAGATGGCGGAAGGGATGGCCCGCTATACGGCTTTAGCCAGCGGTACCGATGCTGAGATTAATTTTCTTGAGGATGAAAACGATTGGGATAATTACTGCTATTACGTAGCCGGTACGGTGGGCCATATGTTAACCGATATTTTTGCCGATTATGCCGGGTTTTCCGATGATATCAGGCGGAAACTTCATCCCTTGGGCCGGTCATTCGGTCTGGGCTTGCAGAAAGTAAACGTACTTAAGGATGCCGTAATCGATACCGGGCGAGGAGTCTGTTTCTTGCCTCGGACATTTATTGAGCAATACGGTATTACTTTCGGCCAGAAATCATTAACCGGCTTGAAAGGCGATTTACGAGGTCTGGTCTTGAATGTAGTCGAAATTTGCCGCCGTCATTTTCAGGATTCGCTTGAATATATCAAGCTCATTCCGCATAAACATCGCGGCTTACGCATGTTTCTAATCATACCGGTGATGCTGGCGGCCGCCACCCTGCGTTTGATATCCGAGTATCCGCAAAGACTCCTGGACAAAGGCGATCTTAAGCTGGGCCGCGCCGATGTCTGGCGCTTGGTCCGCCGATCAGCCTATTGCAAATATTCCAACCGCTTACTTGATTATTCATTCGGTAAGCTGTATCCCGCTAAATAGCTAATCGATACCGTTAAGATCGGCTTTTTTCTTGTTACGAAGCTCCTGCTTCGCAACGAGCTTTGCATTCCTAAGCGGAAGGGGGTGTTGAAAAAGCCCTGTGTATGTCATTGCGAATCCCCGCTGGAAGCGGGACGTGCCTTGACGGCTTCGTCCCCGTACGGGTTTCTCGCGATGACAGGGTTTTTAAGTTCTGTCAGGTCGTAGGCTGAAAGCCGTGACCTGACAGCCGAGTAGGTCAGGTGTCGCAACACCTGACCGAATGCTTGTTGCGAGCTTCTGGCCGTATTCCACTCGGTCAGGAGCTGGCGCTAGCCATCCCTTACGCAACACGGTTCCTGACCTACCGTTCCTTTAAATTTTTGGTGAAACTCCTTTTAAAATCAACCTTGACATATTCTATTTTCATTGTATTTTTAATGAAGAACGCTTTTTATTGTCAACTTAATACAAGTGAGGCTAACATGAGGAAAGCTATAATGTTATCAGCGTTGATTGCGCTATTGACCGGAATCGTTTATGCCGGTTCCACTGACTATCAGATAATCAAATCCGCCGATGGTCTGGAATATATCGGTAACCAGGTTGTCGTTGTTATCAAACCGGATTCGCCTCTATTTCAGATAAATAACTTTAATCTGGGCTATGCCGCTACGGGAGTGGAATCGGTCGACAGGCTTTGCCATGAACTGGGAGTAATCAAGGTCGAGCCATTTTATAAGGGTATTTTGCGCAAGCCCGCTTTAATCCGCGCGATGTCCAGAATGTATACTTTTACTCTGGAGACCGGCCGGGATGCTCAATTTGCCGCTGATGAGTTAGCCGGGGATTCCAATATCGAAATCGCGGAGATGCGATATATTCCCCGCCTTTTTTATACGCCCAATGATCCATACGTAGACCAGCAGTGGTTTCTGGCGCAAACGCACGCTCTTGAGGCCTGGGATATCGTGCGCGGCGATACTACCCGTCACGCCGTCGTTGGGCTTGTGGATACCGGCCTTGATTATCATCACCCGGATTTAGCGGCTAATATTTGGGTGAATGAACTGGAGGATATAAACCACAATAACATGCTGGATCCGGGCGATATCGATAATATCGATGAGGACAGCAACGGAATAATCGATGATGTTATTGGCTGGGATTTCGCCGATGATGATTATGATCCGATAGGCAGTAATCCTCATGGCACAGGGGTGGCCGGTTGTATTTCGGAGGTCACGGATAATGATCTGATGGGGGCCGGTATCGGTTTTTCGGCCCGGATAATGATTCTTAAAGCGATTACCGACGGCGGGTATTTAGTCGATGGCTATATCCCCATGCTTTACGCGGTCGAAAACGGCGCTAAAATTATCAATTGTTCTTGGGGAACTCAGGTTTATCGTGAATTCGAGCAATACCTTATCGATGCTGTCTGGCTTACCGGTGCGCTGATAATCGCCGCCG
>CAZFSN010000074.1:8307-13817 GCA_964521815.1 uncultured Ignavibacteria bacterium
GATTTTACCAACGATCAAATCCAACAGTTAATCGAGGATTCCGCCGACCCAATCGATGATCTTAATCCGGGCTACGAGGGCTTATTAGGCGCCGGGCGGATCAACTGCTATACCGGTGTCATGACCGGTATTGATGATGAATCCGAAAATCCTTATGAGTATCAGCTTCTGCGCAATTATCCAAACCCGTTTAACTCATCTACAAAAATATCTTATGAAATAAATAATACCGGTGATGTTGCCATCGATATATTCGATATCCTTGGCAGAAAAGTGGAAACACTGATTAATGGAATACAGCCGGCCGGGAAATACAGCCTGGTCTGGGAAGCCACAGGGTTGCCATCGGGGATTTATTTTGCCAGACTTGAATCGAATGATCAAGTAACCAGTAATAAAATGATATTTTTAAAATGATCGAATGATTGAAAAAGGGGTAAGCGATGAGATATATTATCACTTTTTTATGCGGTTTCATAGCCATTACATCAGTCCAAGCCCGCAGTTTAGATCATGAAAACCCGGTTATAACCGACGCGCCTAATTGCCAACTGAGAGTCCATCGGGCTTCGAATATCGCTTTCTCGATAACGAACTATGGCAAAATAGGATCGGAAATGCGCGATTTATATGATCCCTATCTGAATATCCCCGCTCCTTCGGCGGAATTTCCCAAAGACTCCGGCATAGAGCATCTGTTTAGTGGTTGTCTATGGATAGGCGCGGTTGTGGAGGGCGATGAACCGGGCGAGTTAGATACTTTGGTTTCAATTGGAGATGACGGTTGGTGGTCGGGAATTAATGAACTTAATCCGCCCTCGGAAGAATATCCATCACTTTGGTATGAAAACCTGATGGCCGATGAAGAATATTTCGCAATCTATTATGATACGACAATTATCGGTGTAACGCCTGATCCCAATGATAATCGGCCGCACAGGCCCCTTGGCTTAAAGGTGACTCAGCACAGCATGGGTTGGAGTACCCCCGGTTATGATGAATTTTTCACTATCGATTATTGTATCGAAAATATCTCTGACCGAGTATTTAACGATGTCTGGCTTGCCATTTATAATGACGGTGACATTATGCATATTTCGGAAGGTTATAATCAAGATGAAGGCCCGCGGGATGATATTTGCGGTTTTATCGAGCATGGTAGTAGCGGTATCGCCTGGATTGCTGATAACGATGGCCAGCCTCATGATGGTGTTTTCAATAATTTAAGTCCTACCGGTTTGATGGGATTTATGTTATTGAGGGCATCAACATCGGGATTACAGAGCAATTTTAACTGGTGGATATCCAATGTAAACTCGAACCTGGATTATGGTCCGCAATGGCAAAGCAATTTTAATATCTGGCATGAATTCCCCGGTGGGGGCCGAGGCACGCCCGGAGGAGATAGAGCCAAATATCAAGTTATGTCTAACGGCGAACATGATTATGATCAAGTCTGGTCAAACCTTGACTGCTGGGAAGATCAAGGTTGGATACATAACAATGCCAGCGATCCGGCTGATCTTGCCAATGGTTTCGATACCCGTTATCTGATATCCTGGGGAGCTTTTGATATGGCACCAGGCGAGATAGAATCGGTTACGGTAGCTTTCTTCGGCGGCAATAATCTACATCAAGACCCAAATAATTATGCCAATAATCTACGTGACCATACGGATGATTCTTTATCAATTGCCAATTATTATAACAATCTTGATTTTTCTGATTTAATCGAAAAGGCTGATAGCGTTTTATCTTTTTATCAAACCGGCTATGAAACGATACCGATTGGTCCGCCGCATAATTTAGAAATAGTCGGTTGGGGACCGGATTTTGTTGCACTGACCTGGAATTCTCTTCAACGCTACAATTTAACCGAATATCGGCTTTATCGGGGAACTGAATCGGGAATATATGATCCTACGCCGATTACGCCCGCCGGATTTATCGACACTACGTTTATCGACTCAGATGTTCAGGATAATACTTATTATTATTATGCTATAGCCAGTGTCAATACTTATCAAGAGCAAGGTAAGTTGTCTCCTGAAGTGCTCATAAACACCGGTCAACCTTCGCCGCCGACCGGATTAATTGCCGAGCGCGGCAATCATGAAATCGAGCTAAGCTGGAACGACAACCCGGAAGATGATATTTATGGTTTTATCATATATCGCGCGATCAATCATCACCTTAACGATTATGAACTGGTCGATACTTGCCAAAGTACAAATTATTCAGATACCGATCCGGCTGATGGTTTCAGGTACTACTATAAGCTAAAAGCCCTTGATATATATAATATACCCTCCTTTTATTCAGATACTATATCAGCTATCCCGATGGGATTAAATCAGGGCATTTTGCTTATCAACGCTAATAGTAATAATCCTACATATAACCCGGATTATGATTCGATGGCCGTATTTTATGAGGAATTATTAGAAAATTCCGGCTATCAATATACGATTACTAATTCAGGGCCCGATACGATATCCGATTTAACTTCCTATGAAATTGTAGTCTGGTGTAAAGAACATCTTCCCAGAATGAGCTTTTTGGGAACTGATAATATCGGCTTTTTTTCGAGTTATCTCGACGGTGGCGGGAAGTTAATCCTGGCCGGGTCAAGGCTGGTCGCTCCCAACATCGGTTTTCAGGGTATACAAATGTTCGGCCCATCTGATTTTCAATACACCTATTTGAACCTTGATGGCATCGAATATCCCAGTTTCAATAATACTGAATTTATCGGCGGACAGCCGACCGCGACATTTTTCCCTCGTTTTGAAGTTGATACAGTCAGGGCCAATAGAATTCCATATCCCAACGTGGATAATGATGGGCGGCTCTTTGGGATTGGCGTGTTTATGCCGCGGAATTTATCCGAATCGGTTTACGCTTATGATGCAATTAATCCTGATACCTCGAATTTCCATGACCGGCCGATTAGCGTTATCCATCTTACCGAAAACTACAACGTAGCCGTGTTGGAATTTCCGCTTTATTACGTTGAAGAACCAACATCATTCGAGATATTCAATAATATCCTTCAGGTGTTCGAGGGTGTCGATATAAAAGAAGAACCAATTGCGGCTTTGCCCGAGAAAACAACATTACTTCAGAATTATCCCAACCCGTTTAATTCATCAACAAAGATATCTTACGAATTATCTCAAACCGGCGGAGTTATGATTGATATTTTCGATATTCTGGGCAGGAAGGTAGAAAGCTTGATTAATCAAGTACAGCCGGCCGGGAAATACAGCCTGGTCTGGGAAGCCTCGGCACTACCATCGGGGGTTTATTTCGCGCGGTTGCAAATTGGCGATCTGAGACAAGCCCGAAAAATGCTGCTTTTAAAATAGAGTATCCTTGATATTATGAAGAGAAATTTGTTAACTTTTATGCTTTATAAAGAAGGATATTAAGGCCAAATAGCAGAAATTATCATTAAATTCAGGACGTAACGCGGATGGCCGGCTGTTATTTTAAGAGCAGATAAGAGGTTCGATATGAAAAAGATAGCTATAATGATATTAGTACTGTCAATGGCAGTGACTTTGATGGCGCGCGATAAAAATGCCAATTATTTAAACCCAGTGGTCACTGATGCGCCCAACTTTCAATTAAGGGTTCACCGCGAGCCGAATATTGGGTTTTCGATAACCAATTATGGCGTACTCGGTTCGGAAGGTGGAAATTTGTATGATCCGGAGACTGGCAGACCGGCTCCCTCAGCGGAATATCCTAAAAATTCCGGAATTAATTATCTTTTTGATGGCATGATCTGGATTGGGGCGGTAGTTGAAGATCCCAACAATCCCGGCCAACTTGACACACTGGTATCGATTGGCGATGACGGCTGGTGGTATGGTATCCGCGAATTGAATCCGGTTACATCGGACCATGAATCGATCTGGCGCGACCAGTATACCGGCGATGAAGAGATTTACGCGGAATATTATGATACGGTTACGGCAGGCGTCTCGCCTGATCCTAACGATAGCCGTCCGCATGTCCCATTGGGCTTAAAAATAACTCAACACAGCCTGGGCTGGAATAGCCCCGGCTACGATGAGTTTATCGTGATTGAATATAATCTCGAGAATATCTATAACCGGAATTTGCATAGTGTCTGGTTTGGTATCTACTATGAAGGCGATGTGTACCATAATTCGGAAAATCCGTATCAACCCGAATCCGGCTGCCTCGACGATTTGTGCGGTTTTCTGGAACATAACGGCGGCGGTATCGCCTGGCTGGCCGATAATAACGGCCAGCCCTATAACGGCGAATATACCGAAATCAGTCCGACCGGCGTTATGGGTATGATGTCGTTAGGCTCCTCCACGCCTGATCTTCGGACAAATTTCAACTGGTGGATCTCAAGTATTAATAACCAAAATGATTGGGGTCCTCAATTGCAGGTTAATTATCAAGGGCCATTTCCCGGCGGGGGAAGAGGCACTCCCGGGGGCGATGTGGCCAAGTATCGGGTGATGGCCAATAATGAACACGATTACGATCAAGCCTACAGCGCCCTTGATTGGACAGGACAGGGCTGGATACCTAATTACGCCGCTAATCAAGAAGATATAGCCAATGGTATTGATACAAGATTTTTGATTTCATTTGGGCCTTTCGATATCGCGGCGGGAGAGACCGAGCAAATCGCCGTGGCACTGGTCGGGGGCAACAACTTGCATGTCGATCCGGAAAATTATAGCGAAAATTTGGAGTACGGCACAAGCGATTCGCCGGCGATAGCCCGATTCTACGCTAATTTGGATTTTTCAGATTTTATTTCCAAAGCCGACACCGCTTTGTACTATTTTTCGCACGGACTTGAACTAGTACCAATCGGTCATCCTTCGAACTTTCGGGTTTGCGACTGGGATAATACGCATATTCAATTGATTTGGAACCGGCGGGATCATCCGTTGTTCGGGCAATACCGTATCTACCGGGATACTCAACCCGATGGCGATAACCTCGAATTGATAACACCGCCCGGGTTTATGGATACCAGTTTTAGCGATAATCAAATTGATTATAACACCATTTATTACTATTATATTTGCTCGGTCAATCAAACAGGCTCCGAAGGCGGCTATTCCGACGCGCTGATAATGAATTCCGGTACGCCTCAAACGCCGGCCGGGTTGACAGCTACTCCGGGAAGCGAGCAGGTTACTCTTGCCTGGCAAAACAATGATGAAAGCGATATTTTGGGATATATCATTCATCGCCATTCATTTCGCGAACCCGACAGCGTGTTTCTGGTGATTGATACATGCCTGACCAACGGCTTTATCGATTATAGTGTAGTCGATGGCACGAGGTATCTGTACTTTATTCAAGCCCTGGATATTTACGGCAATTGCTCATTCTATTCCGATACCGTCTCCGCGATCCCCATGGGATTTAATTCCGGTATTTTATTGATAAACGCGAATTCTTATAATCCCCAGACAAATCCTGATTATGATTTAATGATGACATTTTAT
>CAZFSN010000075.1:0-13736 GCA_964521815.1 uncultured Ignavibacteria bacterium
GAAATATAATTGATCAACGCATCGAACCAGACATAGCAGACATATTCCTTATCGAACGGCAGTTCGATTCCCCAGGCCAGCCGGCTTTTAGGTCGGGATATACAAAGATCGCCGAGAGGCTGCCGGAGAAATCCCAGAACTTCATTTCTTCTGAAATCGGGTTGTATAAACCGGGGATTATCCTTGATATAATCGATCAACCATTGCTGGTAGTAGCTCATTCTGAAAAAGTAGTTTTTCTCGGATAGTTTCTGTACCGGCCGTCCGCAATCCGGGCAGTTACCGTCGACTAAATCCTTTTCCGTCCAGTAACGTTCCTCGTGTTTGCAATACCAACCCTCATAATTGGCGGCATAAATCATCGGCTGTCCATCCGGGGTTTTCGATTCATAGACTTTGCGTAAGATAGCTGATACTACCTTTTTATGGCGTTCTTCGGTAGTTCTGATAAAATCATCATTTTTGATGTTTAACTCTTTCCAGACGTTTTCGAAACGTTTGGCATATTTATCGCAATGTTCCTGAGCCGATATATTATTTTTTGTAGCCGATTCCTGGACTTTTTGGCCGTGCTCATCAGTGCCGGTTAAAAAATATGTTGGCTGTCCCAGCAAACGGTGATAGCCGGCGTAGGTATCGGCTAAAACCGTACAATAAGCATGGCCGATATGCGGTTCATCATTGACATAATATATTGGCGTTGTTATGTAAAAATTCTCCATCACATTTCCTTTATAGCATTTTCAGCCCGGCTGATTTTCCGTGACTCTGGTTAATTTCAGTTTGATTATAATGTCAGAACCGCATCAAAGGTTTGGTTTTTGATGTGCCGGTTGTAAGTTCGAGTTTAATATGTTCGTCAAATAATTTCATATTCGAATAATCGGGTTTCTATCATTCTTCTTGAACATCTTTTCCGTTATGGTTGATTTGTCTGGCCTTTTCCAGCAAGACACATTGACCTCTCTGGCAGGCTCTTTTATATTCGGAGAGGCTGACCATTCGCGGGTCGCCATCGGCCATCTTCATGGTAATTTCCTCAAAGAAGATATTGCATTTATCAATAGTCCCCTCTTCCTTGTTAAGAAGATAGCGGCTGCCAACCTGTGGATATTCCGGCAACGATTGTTCGTAGTATTTCTGTTCGTACAATAAACAGCAAAGCAGGCGGCCGCAGTTGCCGGAAATCTTCTGCGGATTCAAAGCCAGGTTTTGGGTACGGGCCATCTGCGTCGAGATTGTCTGGAATTCGTTCAAAAAGCACGAACAGCATTGTTCTTTGCCGCAAACCCCGTATCCGCCCAGACGTTTGGCTTCATCGCGGACGCCGATTTGCCGAAGTTCTATCCTGGTTCTGAAAGTAGCCGCCAGATCTTTGACCAGTTCGCGGAAATCGACCCGTTTTTCGGCGGTGAAATAAAATGTGATTTTATTGCAATCGAATTGATATTCGACATCGACTAATTTCATGTGAAGGCGATGTTTTTCGATAAAACTGAGGCATTCGGTTTTCGATTCCAGTTCTTTCTGGCGATTAAAATTCAGGCGGTCCAGATCGCTGTTGGTGGCCGGCCTGATAATCTTATAGTTGTTTTCCTGACTGGCCTGTTCACCGGCCGTGGCTTTGCGTTTTACCACGCCCATATCTTCGCCGCGTTCGGCCTGAACTATCACATATTTGCCAATTTCTATTCCCAGGTCATCGGACGCGCTGTAAACATTGCGGCGATTGCCTTTGAATTCTATGATATAATTCAATACTCCTCCAACTGACTAAGCTAACCCTGCATTCTGGCCCGGTCGAATTCGATAAACGCCCCAACGAAAGCGATATCGGCCGAAACATTGTTTACCCTGTGCACCCGCGACGCCCTGGCTAATATCTTAAACCAATCGCGCAAAACCACAGGTGATGGGGCGGCCTGAATACATTTCGACAACTCATTTGTAATATCGATATTTATCAGGCTCTTATCAAGTCCGATTTTCATAATATAGATATCACGTAATATCTTCTCAAATAAATCGAAATCCCGGCGAATTTCATCGAAGTCATTTCGCCACTGATACTTGCGGCGCAAGCTCTCGATCGTAATCGGCAAGGGAGCGTTATCGATATAATGCGATATTATTTTCCAGAGTTCATTTCGCTTTGTAATTAAATCATCCTCGAAAGCTTTCAACGCCAGGCCCGGACTGCCGGCCCCGTACCTGATAAAAAAATCAGTTGCTTCATTCGCGCCGTGATTATCAAGGTATTTCCTTACTAACCGGTCCGATATCGGCGACAGACAAATTTTCGTTGTCCGCGAAAGCAAGGTGGGTAATAGGGCTTGAGGTTGTGATGTGGTCAGGATAATCAGCGAATCTTCCGGCGGTTCCTCGACCGTTTTCAGGAAAAGGTCGGCGGCTCCATAGGCCATCTGATCGATATCGCAGACAACCACGGCACGACGGTTGCCCAACATCGGCCTTTTCGAAATAGCCCTGATTAAATCCTTGACTACGCTGACCGGAATATTGCCTTTTTTCTTGAAAGCGACTATTCGATAAGGATCATCGGCCTTTTCAGCCAAAAACGAGTTGACTTGTTCGAGGGTATCGTTAGAATAACGGGCATCCGAATTAGCGGGATCCGAAAAATGAAATAAGGTGTTTTTTTTCGATTCACTGGCGACATTGGGAAAGGGAAAAACCAGCAGAAAATCGGGATGTCCCTGATTAGCCAGGTTTCTGCAACTGATACATTTTCCACAGCCCGAATTATTGGTCTGGCAAAGGAATCTGCCGGCGGCGTAATTGGCCAGGGCGAATTTACCTATTCCCGGACGGCCTATCAGAAGCAACGCCTGGCCACGTTTGCCTTGCTCGATTATCCGGTCGATAATCTCTAAAGGTTTCTCCTGACCCAATATTTTATCTAACGTAACCATGGTACCGGATCTAATTGTTCTTTGCCATATCTAAGTTCGAAATGCATCACCGGTTCCGAAAATGAGCCGGTCTCGCCGACCGTGCCGATATTTTCGCCGGCGGTTACGAATTGTCCCGACTCGACGTTTATATCATCCAGATGAGCGTACAGCGAATAATAACCGCCGCCGTGATCCAGTATGACAAAACTGCCATAGCCCCGAAGCCACGATATATAGGCCACTTCGCCGGTGGAGGCGGCCACCACGTTAGTTCCCACCGACGCGTTTATATCTATGCCCGGATTGGAAATCACGGTGTTGTATTTTTTATCCTTAATCTTGCCGAATGCCCTCAAGATTTTACCTTCTACCGGCCAGAGCAATTTGCCTTTGAGATTATTAAATTCGGCCGCCGCTTGCTTATCGAGGATTTTCTGATTTTCCAGAAGCGTCTCCAGTATCGCTGTCAGATGGCCCTGATCCTCATTAAGCTGTTCTATGCCTTTAAGCTCGATATCTTTTTGGGCCCTGACCTCTTTTAATAATTCTTTGCGTTTCAGGCGGTTTTGTTTGATTATCTGGGCCTGGTTTTGTTTTTCCGCCTGTAAGCTGATAATCGATGCTTTCTGTTTTTTCAGTTCTATTGTTTCAGTTTCGATTCGCGAGATCAAATTTTCTATTTCGGACAGCATATTGCGGTCGTATCGGTTGAGAAGCGAAAACATATAGAGCCGTCTGGCCGCCTGGCTGAAATCTCCCGCGCTTAAGATACCGGCGGCCGATGAAAATCTCGAACGCTTATAAATCCAAGCCAGCCGATCGTTTAAAAATTGTTGACGGTTCTCTAAATCTTTGCGGTTTATTTCAAGCTGGGTCTCCATGCTTGTTGTCAGGCTGTTGATATCCTCAATCTGCTTGCCGATCTTGGTCAATAGCTGATTGTTCAGATTCAATTGTTCCTCGATTGAATACAGCGTTTGAAGATGTTGTTTTTCTTGCCCTTCCAACTCTTGAACTTTCTGTTTTTTATCTTGAAGCGATGACTGAATACTATCCAGCTCGGCTTTTCTTGTCTGGATAGCGCTTTCGAGTTCCGCCTGCTGACTCTGACCTGAAGCTGCGTTCGGCAAGGTGGAAAAAATAATTATTACTATTAATATCAACCGTGGAAGCATTTTATATTTTCAAAAACCTCTTAAGCGCCAGATGGCTGCCGATAAAACCGATCAAACCGCCGGCGATTATAAAACAAACGGTTTCGATGTTACTCAAGAACACGATTGAATGAACGAAACTCGAAAAATAGATCTGGCCCAATTTCAAACACAATAATGATAACCCACTGCCTAAAAAGCCGATTAAGCTGCCCAGAAACAGATAAGGCGAGCGGATAAAACCGGCGCTCGCGCCCACCAGCCGCATGACATAGAAAGTCTGCCTGCGTTCAACTATTTTTACATGAATAGTGTTGCCGATAATAAACCCGGTCGCCAGCGCGACCAAAAATCCCAGTGCTAAACCTAGGGCCGTAAACAGGCGGAAAAGAATCTTAAGCCGGGATACGACTGTCGGTACATAACCGACATCATCCACCTCAGGAAATTTACTCAGTGAATCGACTAAAACCTCGAAATTATTGCCCTCGTAAACATCCGGGTCGAGCGTGATCTCAAACGATTCGGGCAAAGGATTGGTTTTCAGACCGGCCACCATTTCGGGGCCAAAAGTCTCCCGAAGCCTATACAGCGCCGTTTCTTTGGAGATGTATTTCGCGTTCAATATGTACTTGTTGGCAACCAGGATATCCTTGAGGTTTTCCATCGCCAGCGAATCGGTATCGCTTTTAAGATAAATCTCAATAGCCGCTTCGGCTTTGAACTGATCCAGCGCTAAACTCGTGTTTTTGATAATCAACGCGAAACTGCCGGCCATTAGAGTGGCCAGAAAAACTGTCAGGATCGAACCGAGAAATGAACCCGGCCGATAAAGTACCGCACGGCCGGCCTCTCGCAGGATCAAGAAGAAATACCTCACGTCCCGTCCTCCCTGATCCGGCCTTTTTCCAGATACAGCCGACGGTAAGGCAAGCCTTCGATAAGATTCATATTATGGGTCGCCATCAGGATTGAACAGCCGCGAATATTTATCTGCTCGAGAAGTTTCAGAAGTCCTTGCGAATTATCATAATCGAGATTGCCGGTAGGCTCATCGGCTAAAAGCAGAAGCGGCTCATTGGCCAGAGCGCGGGCGATAGCCACTCGCTGACATTCGCCGCCGGAAAGCTGATCGGGGTAGTTATGTTTGCGATGGATTAACCCAACGAGGCGCAGAAGGTCATTTACCCGATTGGCAATTTCACGCCTGGATTTACCGACAACCTCCAGAGCCAGGGCCACGTTTTCCCAGGCGGTGCGTTCGGAGATCAGCTTAAAATCCTGGAATATCACTCCCAGCTGACGGCGCATATGGGGTATCTGTTTGTCCTTGATATGAGTGAAATTATACGTGCCCAGCAAAATCTCCCCGGTATCGGGTTTCTCCTCCAGGTAAAGCATCTTAATAAGCGTGCTCTTGCCAACCCCGGAAGGCCCCACCAGAAAGGCCATCTCGCCCTTGGCCAGCGAAAGCGATACATCGCTTAAGATAGGATCGCCGGCGATGTAGACTTTGCGCAGGTTTTTAATAATCAACATGTCATTAATTTAGCTAAGATTGTCCGATGGGTCAAGGAGATAGAAAACAGGAGTTTCCCCGATTTTTTTATTCAATTGTAGATCGGGTTCCGAAGTGAGAGAAGCGAACGAGGAAACCCGATACCGCGACTGTTATCTACATAATTTCCCCGCCGTTTCAATCTCCACCCGCTTCACTTTCCCGCCCTCGCCAAACACCCAATACGCCCCAGCATTGCGCTTAGCTTTGATTATCTCATAGCGGTCGCCGGTAATCTTAATACAGGCGTTGTCCCCCAGCGCAACACCAGTGATTTTCTTTTTAGCCACCAGTTTATCGAACGCCTGTTTGCGGCCACGCTGGGAATCGTAATGCACGTTGCAGGCTAAATCGACAAAGCCCAGGCAGGAGACAGTAGTCCAGCGGTGTGGGTAGGCATCGGATATGCCATACCTAAACCAGCAGATAGCCCCGGCCGATAGACCGGCCATCACCGTACCTTTTTGCCAGGCGCGGTGAAGATGTTTATCAATATCATATTTACGCCACATCTTGATCATTGCCGGGGTCGAACCGCCGCCGACATAGACCAGATCGCACCAGTCTATCTGCCGTTTAATCGATATTTTAGTTAGCCGTTGGCCGTAAAGAAGAAGGCTATCGGTAGCGCAACCAAGCTTGCGACCGTAAATTTTAGCGAATGTATCACAATACTCCTGATCATCCCCCGAGGCGGTCGGCATAAACAGCGCTTTAATCTTGCCGCGTCTGCGGATTCGCTGTCTGCTCGCGGTTCCGACTATTTGCCGGTCTATCGGCAAAGTTTCATACACGCCAATATCGCCGCCGCCGATAGCGAAAATTGTTGGAGTACATTTTTTCATGGCAAAGGTTATTTTACTGTAATAGAATATCTTATTCAAGAATTTTAAATAAGCATAAAAAAAGCCGTCGGATGAGACCACCCGACGGCACATTGATATTCGTTAGTTAATCACAATGGCCGGGACCGATATCGCCATTGTTGTAATCATCGAAAATTGACTTCCAACCATTAATTAATTTTTTGTCAGCCTTTGATAAGCCATCCCAATCGGTATAATCGTGGGCTGCCAGGAAAGCATCAGCTAAAGCGATAATATTACCTACAGCTGATCCATCTGCGCCGTTGGCAATATTCAGTTTGGTGCCAAGCATCTGGGCGTACAATTTGGTTATGCCATTAGAAGGCTCACCATACACATGCTGAGTTAATAAATCGTGAGCTATTTGAGCTGAGTTAACATTAATGCTATGGGTGCCACCGGAAGTCCCTAGCCAAATCGGCAAAAGCGGAGTTACGACATCGGCTTGAGGGCCAAAGCCGGCATGTGTTTTCCAGAATCCGATCGTTAAAGAGCAGCCTTCCATTTCCATCAGGTACAAGCCACAATCCCAGGTAAGATCGGTCTCACCGGGTTCCAGGGTGGTACAAATTGTAAGGCCGGTAGTGATATCGGCATCGCTATCCAAAGCGTCATCAGAACCTTGATCCTGCAAAGTAATATCATAGCCCTCAGGCTGGATAAATTCTACATAGTAATCGCCGGGGGTTAAGCCATCAAACAAATAATAGCCATTCGCATCGGTTTGCGTTGTAGCAATGAAGTTATCATCGCAATCATACAAGTTGACTGTAACATCAGGAAATCCCGGTTCGCCGTCATCCTGGATGCCATCACGGTTTTCGTCAATCCAGACGAAATCGCCAATCGCGGCCAATTCCGGCGCGGCCTCGATATCAAAGTATAACAAGCTTTGCTTTTCGTAATCGGTATCATTTTGCCAACCGGTATATATTACCGAATATGCGCCATCATTAAAATCAGGCCATCTTTCGTAGATATAGGTATCGGCGTCCGGCTCTATCTGATCGCAAACTTGATCTCCATCAAGCAAATAACATATTTCAAGGTAAGGATGGTAGTTCCAGGCTTCGCGGCTGTAGTAAATCCCGCGGGGGAAATTGAAATCTACCTGGTCCATTAGCAGCCCGTAATTGGGGTACGTACCGTTAAGCCATCCGGCGACAAGAGCGGTAACATCCACCGAATGATATTGATTTACAGGACCACTATTGACAAAAGAACCTTCGACATTGCCATCGAAGCTCGAACCGAAATTATTCCATGTTACAACCATTTCTTCCCAGGGGGCCGTGACTCTGTGAATATCCACAGTTCGATCATTTGCGGTTACAACGGCAATATTGAATGTCGCGGATTCAAAAATCGCACCATCCGGAAGGCTAAAAAGACCCAGTGATTGCACGGTTCGCGATTCCGGTTGAACCGGGGTTGAGCCATTCTGGCAGCCCGCTACTAACAGGGCAATAGCCGCTAAGATCATGGCGTAGTTAATTAAGTTTCTCAAGATTCTTCTCCTTTTTGAAAGGTTGTTTTAACTTTTATTCAGATTTTATTTATATTTTTTTTCTCATTTTGTGCATTATTTTGCAGAATCTTATTGTTGTTCTTTTTCATAACCCCCTTAAATTAACGGTTATCGTTGTATTTTTTTTCTTGGTTCAATATTATCATGCAAATAATAAGCCAAACTCATAAATTTGATTTCTGCTAATAGATTTATTTCGGCTAGTTTATTTGAGACGCAGGCAGTCATCGATAAATCCTGACAAAGCATATATTGCCAAATCCTTATTTATAATGATATTCGAAGAATCATAGGCCGCTGATATAAAAAATTCCTCGCCGGTCTCTTTACCGTTTCTGTTTTACCTATATCTATCGGGTTCACGTACAGATAGTTAAATAAGTTTATAAGCGATATAATCAAATTCCCTAATACTGCGGCTTTTCGCAAGTTATAACAGGCCCTCGAGTGGGGGTGCGCGACGACATAATGTCAGTCAGTGGTGTCGGGTTACTAAACCCGACACCACTGATAAGTTTGCTATTTTATCAGCCTCAGCCAATCGCTATAGATAAAATTAAGTCGCCCGATTAAAAGCGACATACGCGACATCACGGTATAGCCGAACGAGGCGCCGAAAGTCACCATCAGGAAATAGATGCCGATCTTGGCGGCACCGCCGGTTAGGCCCTTGTGCTCCTTGGAGAAATAGAAATATGTCAAGCCGGTCAGCACGCCGATTAGGACCAGGAAGTAGTTTACATTCAGCCAACTTACAAAGCCAGCCTGGCCGTAAGGCACGAAATCTTTCAGCGTGTTGTTGATCTGGGCTAACGCGTTGGAGGCCAGGTAACGTGTCAAGTAGACGCCCGAGGTGGTGCCGACCACGAAAGCCAGAGGCCAGCGAGATATCCAACCAGCTTTTGGTACCAAGCGCAACAGCATCATGATACCGAGTATACCGGCAATCAAATACCAGATATTTTCATTATACTGGCCGTGATAGAACAAGCTTTGCAGCGCGCCTTCTGGTGTATCCGAAGAAAACATATGAGTCACGCCGAGATTATCGAAAAGCTTGGGTACCAGGTTTTGCCAGAATAAAGAAACGAACCAGTAGCCTGCCGAGATACCCAGAAAAATCGCCTCAGACAATTTATAAAAGGGATTGTCCTTATAGAGAAACGATAGAATTCCCAATGTTAGGATTGCTCCTATCCAGATACCGATCACAGGACACCTCCCTTTCTATCGCCGCGAGTAGCGAAATAAGCGATATTGGCGATTATGATAAACAAAACGATGACCGCGTGAGCGAATGTCTGCCCGACCATATACTTGACCGCTCGCCCGGGAAGGCCGGTCAGTATTTCGAATTCAGCGCCGCCTTTCATGCCGCCCGCCAGACCCTTTAATTGCTTGCCCAGATAAGGATAGACCGACGGAGCCTGCACCGCCGTGTTGCCCGCGCCGACAATGACATTAAACCGATCAGCGGCAAATAACACCCATTCAATCGTGCCGGGATAGCCTGCGGACAGATTGAAGACATAGTCAATATTCGAAAAGTTGACCACACCCTGCATAATCGGGAATTCCTCGATAGGGCGGCCGAAATAATCGCGCGGAAACATGGCCGGTATGGATGAGCCCATGCGTTGAATCACCAGTTCGTTGCCGGATTGATAACCGAGATTGATATAGTTAACGCCATATTCGAAACTCTTGCCCGTGGCTTGCTCGGCCACGATCCGGGCTCTCTCCGCCTGGATCGCCCCTTGAGGCCATAAGCCGATACAGATCACCTTGAATTTACGTCTCATGGCGTACATAAAGAAAGTCTCCGCCATCGGTTGAAGTTCCGGTTCGGAACTGGGATCGTAATCCAGCGATACCATTACCTTGGCGCCGTCCGGAAGTTTATTCATGGTATCAAATAGCATTTCTACTTCCGGTGAGGTCGGGATTTTCATCTCGATACTGATAAACATCGGTATCGAAAGCGCGATAAATATCAATACGAAAATTACTCGCCGGTCGATACCCATCATCCGTTCCAGGAAGTTTTTTACTTTTTCAGATGCCATTATTCACCTCCCAGATAGGAACGTTCGATTCCGAGTATCATCCGCAGAGATGTCGAAACAATCCCCAGGGCGATACCGATCATGATAGCTCTTTGTCCGGCCAGGTTGGGCACGTTCATAATCCAGCTGGCGATATTCGACATATGCAGCCAGTTCGGCAGCCAACCGGTCATGGCATCGCCCAACGGCACCCGGCCCAGCATCACGAGAAATGCCGCCAGAAGCAGTACCGTGGCTTCCTTATTACGGGCCCGGAATGCCCGATAAGAAGCCGAACCGACGAAAAACGCCAAAAGAGCGAACATCATGGCCACCAGCGGATTGTAGACATTATCGTAGAGCCAGGTAAATGGCGTGTCGACATCTAAAAAACGACGGCCGCCCGAGAAGAAAAATCCGACGACTACCATCAACAGGAAACAGACAATTATAACCAGCGAAAACGGCCAGTCTTTCTGACGTTTATAAACTTTATCGCCGGCGACTTTTATAAGGTTCAAAGCCCCCAGCCAGATAGCGGTTGCCTGAATAATCGAAAACCAATCAGAGAAAACATCATTTAAGGTGCCGAACGGGGTATGCGGTATGAAGTACTGAATGACCAGAACCGAACCGACAATACCGGCTATTAAAAGTGGAATTTCTCGTTTCATCGGTTAGCCTCCTGACACACTGAATAAGGTCGCGAAATCGAACAGACCGGTAACTTGAATAATAAATCCTAACAGCAGGGCTAAAATAATAGCCGCCTTGCCCATGTCCTGGCCCTTAAGCGAACCCAGAAGTTTTGGTTCGCGGGAAAGATACGCGCTGGCGGCAAACAATTCCTCGCCTATCAAGGTATAATCGCAGGCGGCTACGAAGAACGGCAGCTGGGATGGCATAGCCGTGCCGGCAATTTGAATCGCACCGATAGAGTTGCCGGTCTCGGCCAAAATCAACGCTTCGGCGTAAAACGCGCCCTGATAAAAAATCGTAGCCGGTTTTTGACGGACAACCAGACCATCGATACCAGCCGCGTAGCCAAACTGATCATCGGTTAAGTAGTAGACCATGTCATCGCTGTAAGAGTCTGGCCGCCCGGCGTTGATATAAGCCTCTTTAACTACCTCGCGCGCGGTCACCATAACCAGCGAACGTGATACGGGCACATCTATTCGAGCTTCGTATTCGGCCGTCAGCTTGGCGACCCGTCCAAGTATTGCTAAACCGGCTATTGTCTGGACATTGTCCATATCTTGCGTACCCGGGATGTAGAATATCTTTTTGCCCATTTCGGTTGCCCGGCCAACCGCTTCATCCACAGCCTCCAACCCGGCAATCTTACGGATATAAAGCTTTTTTCCGGCTTTGGCGCTGGAGATATAAAATAAAATCGCGCCGATTAAAAACGCCGTCGCGATAAACATGTTGGTTAAGTTGAAATTAAACCATTGCTGGGATGATGACACCGGCTGGGAAGTAACCGCCCGGGCGGTCGCCCCCCCCATCTTGGCCTCGATAGCATAATAATACTTTGTCCCATCGATGGAATTGTTGTCCAGATAGGTCTTATACACCGAGCCTTCGGTATCGCCGCCGCCGGAAGTTGCGGCAATCTTTACCAGACTATCAGGGGATGTGCCCCTCAGGATATCATAACCCATGAAACGCTTATTGCCATCGATATCATCCTGCGAACGTTTCCAGCGCACCGTTATCGATGTACCGGCGTCATTGGGCGTGTCTTTGGCAATTACCTCCTGTGGCGGGGCAACGGTCGCGGCGGCAATTGAATCGGCCGTTGTCCCCGTATCGGGTAGAGCCGCTTCCTGAGCTGTCGCCCCAATAGCCAGAGCGATCGCCAGCGACACTCCGATTAAAAATTTTAGTTTCATTCACACCTCTCTTTATTTCAATTCAACGAATTTATTGTTATACAAATTAGTCCTCAAAATAGTCCTTCCGATGCCGGTTAAATTCACCCGGTTCCGCGGGAATTACCGGATTTGGGAATGCCTTTATCAATACGGGAAACAACATGATTTTCATAAGGTAGTATCTTATTTTACCGGGCGGACTTAGTCAAGGAAAATAGCGAAGGCGGGTTCGCTGCGGGGCCTGGCCGAATAACCGCAAGATTATCGGGATGTGATGATATCTATCCAAAAATCTAAATTCACACTTGTATGCCAAACTGAATTGAATTATCTTAAATTAGTTCTTTGCGGAACCGGGGACAGGTTAAAAGCAAGCTAAAAGCTGGTCTGGCGGCTTTATCTGTATTCTATTATGAGCATTATCCGTACATTAAAAAATGCGGCGATTACCGGTCTAAAGAAAACAAGTTTAGGGAATGATTTATTTTATCGAGCAAAAAACTTTTTAGGTAGATTGCCGACACCCGATATGGGTTTTCCGGCACTTATTAATATCGAGATTTCAAGTATTTGTAATCTTCATTGTATTCATTGTCCTCCCCACATGAATATTTTTAAAGAGAGGATAAGGAAACACAACTCCATGAGCCTTTCCACTTTCAATAAAATAATGGATGAAATAGATAGATTTGGTAGACGAAACATATCATTGCATAAAGATGGCGAGCCTTTACTTCACCCGGATATCGAAAATATCTTACACAGGGTAAAACTAAACCAGGACCACGTAGTTTATTTAACAACCAATGGCCATAAGCTCAATAAAAGAATAAATGAAATACTCTTGGAAAACAAAATAGATATTATTAATATAAGTTTAGGGGCTGCGACATCGGAATTTTACGAAAAAGTCAGAGGTCGAGATTTCAATAAGGTAATAGCAAATATTAATTGTCTGCTGGATGACATAAAGAAAACTTCCTATAAACCAAGAGTCATTTTACAAATCATCGATTTGAACGAATTTCCTGAAATGAGAGATGAAATAAAAATATTTAAAAGAACCTGGCAAACTCGGGACGTCGAGGTTTCTATCTGGAAAAAACTGAATTGGGGGGTGTTCAAAGAAGATTCAATATTCAGCTACAGATATCCTTGTTATTCGTTGTGGGAATCATTTAATATAAATTCGAATAACGTCATAACCGCTTGCTGTATGGATTGGAAACAAGAACTGGTTATTGGGAATATCGAAGATAAAAGTATTGAAAAGATATGGAAAGATGATTTATTGCGAAGATTAAGAATGACGCATATTAACGGGGAAGAAAACAAAATTGAATTATGCAATACATGCAATTACTGGTCATGGCAACCCAAGCTTATGAAATATCCATTAGGCTGAATTTCCCCCGTTTTTTATCGATGGAATATTGAAAACTCGCTCATTATCACAACCTTCGTTTCCCAACCCACAAAAATTCAAACTGAAATTTGAATAACCACGTTTCTTTATCTGTTGGGAGTGCTGAAAAAGCCACATACTTGTCATTGCGAGGACCTGTACAGGGACAAAGCAATCTCTATGTACCGCATTGAAAGTTAAGTATCGATAAAAACCGACTTTTAAGGCAGATTCATGGTTTCCGCCCTGTTTACTATCTAAAGTCGCAAAAGAAAAAAATCGATCACACCAGCTCCCGGCTCGCTAAAGCCGGATTCTCCAGATTAAACCTGATAACCGCCAACTCGGGGCTATCGTGAGCGGCGGTAAACATGTAAGTTCGCCC
>CAZFSN010000076.1:0-13694 GCA_964521815.1 uncultured Ignavibacteria bacterium
TGGCCGGCAGGTATTTTTCACCGAACTCTTCACGGATATATTTCCTGGCTTCGGCGATGGCTACCTTGGCTACCCGGAATGAATCGGTACGCATATAGGTGATAAGACCTATCTGGCCCTCACTACCCAACTCAATTCCTTCATAAAGCTGTTGAGCCAGACTCATGGTCTTTTTATTGTTGAAACCCAACTTGGCGAAAGCGTCCTGCTGAAGCGTGCTGGTAATAAACGGCGGCGCGGACTGACGCTTAAGCGAACCCTTTTTGAAGGCGCTGACCTGATAAGACTGCTTTTTTATATCTTTGCAGGCCTTATCGGATTTTTCCTGACTGTTGATCTCCGGCTTTTTGTTATCGATTTTTATCAGCCGAGCCTTGATTTTTTGGGCTTTGCCGGCGATAAATTCGGCATCAATAGTCCAATACTCTTCCGAAACGAAATTCGCGATCTCTTCTTCGCGTTCGCAGATAATCCGCAAAGCCACCGATTGGACCCGCCCGGCCGATAATCCGTAAGTAATAGTCTTCCATAGAAGCGGGGAGACTTTATAACCAACCAGACGATCAAGTACGCGACGCGCCTGTTGAGCGAAAACCAGGTTGTTATCGATCTTGCCGGCATTCTTGATGCCATCGAGGACCGCCTGTTTGGTAATTTCATTGAAAGTGACACGCGAAACTTTAGCCTTGGTCTTGCCGAAACTGTTGGCGATATGATAGGCAATCGCTTCCCCTTCACGATCAGGATCGGGGGCCAGGTATATTTCACTGGCCTGACGGCCGAGCTTCTTTAATTCGGCCAGAAGCTTGGCTTTGCCTTTAATCGTCACGAATTCGGGTTTGAATCCATTTTCAATATCAACACCCAATTTCGATTTCGGTAAATCTATAATATGGCCGTTAGTCGAGGCCAATTCATAGCCTTTGCCAAGAAACTTTTTAAGAGTCTTGGTTTTGGTCGGCGACTCTACTATAAGTAATTTCACGTCGTCCTTTCTCTACTCAAGCGATACTATTCGGGAAAAACATCTTCCTCGGATTCGGTTTCTTTCCTAAAGGCGTATTTAACTTTGCCTTCAGCCAATTCCATGATGGCTTCCGTGGTGACTTTGAATTTATGTGTCGGAATAGCATCGTCGGGTCCTAATTGTTCTTCCTCGGCGACCCGTTTGTTATTAATTCGACGGGCCAGTTTGGCCGCTACAATAACGGCCTCATATTTGTTTTTAGTAGCTTGTTCGACTTTGTGTTTCAAACTGTAGTCCATAAATCTCCCAACATAAATGGCTATCGGCGATTTCCATTTAAACCTAAAAGTTTAATTAATGATTTTTTCCAATATTTTCTATCCGCTAAACGGCTTGTTTTAAGGCGTTCGGCGCAAACAATTCGATTAACATCGGTTACGGCCTGCTCAAGGTTATCGTTGACGACCAGATAATCATATTTAGGCCAAACACATATCTCCTTAATTGACATAGTTAAACGTTTTTTAATCGACAAAAGGTCCTCAGTTTTTCGTCCCTTCAGTCTTTTTTTCAAAACCGTCAATCCCGGCGGGACTAAAAATATAGTCACCGCGCCTGGTATTGCCCGTTTGATCGATTTGCCCCCCTGAATATCGATATCTAAAAGAATGATCTTACCTTTGTCCATGGCCCGCTTAAGCGGCTCCAGCGGAGTTCCATACCAGTGATCGAGATACCTGGCCGTTTCGATAAATTTGCCGTCGGCTTTGGCTTTGAGGAAATTGTCTTCGGCCATGAAATAATAATCGACTCCATTTTTTTCCCGGCCCCGCGGCATCCGTGTTGTCGCCGATACGGAAAATTGATAATCGTCGTAGTCCTTGATTAATCTATGACAGATTGTAGTCTTACCGGTTCCGGACGGCGAAGATATGACAACTGTAAGGCCAGGCTTAATCATTTATCGCGTGACCTTCGCGAAACCGCTTATCATATTAATATACTTCATTATTGACATTCCGGTTTCCGTTTTTGATTGAACGGAAATATTCAATTACTATTAGAAAGCAATCGTTAGTCGGCGAAATAGACATAATCTCCTATTCAATGTTCATGGATTGTTCACGAAGTTTTTCAAGTTCTTCTTTGATATTTATTACCAGCCTGGAGATTTCATAATCCAGGGCCTTGGAGGTAATAGTGTTGGCTTCGCGATGCATCTCCTGTAGAATGAAAGCTAATCGTTTGCCGACGGAATCATCAATATCCAGCGCTTTGATAAAATTTCCCATGTGCGATTCGAGCCGCGTGATTTCCTCGGTAATATCCGTTTTCTCCGCCATCAAGGCTATTTCCATCGCGATCCGCTGTTGGTCGATGGGAAAATCACCCATGATTTCTTTTACTCGATGATCCAATTTCTCCCGATATTGATTTATGTTATTACCGGCAAGAGCTTTAATTTGATTGACATAATCGGAAAGCAGTTTGAGGCGGGTCAAGAAATCGGCGTAAAGGTTTTCGCCTTCAGCCAGCCTCATCCGGCAATGATTATCAAGCGCTTCCTGACATATGGGTTCGATCCCGGACCAGATTTTGTCCAAATCGATTTCATTACTTTCGGCAGTGATGAGATCGGGCAAGCCGATGAAATGATCCATACCGATATCGCCGCTTAAATTCAGGTGTTTTTTCAAGTCGCTGTAGACTTGATAATACATTTCGGCGACTTCGGTGTTTAAGGATAAGCGGTTACCGGGCTGCATGTTATCTTCAAAAGTAAGCGAGAAATTAATCTTACCGCGATGAAGTTTGACCGATAGCAGTTTCTTTATCCTGGACTCCAACTCGATAAGAGTTCGAGGCAGGCGAATTTGCATTTCCAAAAAGCGATTATTTACCGAGGTTATTTCTACCACGGCTTTCTGATCGTTTATATTTTTTTCCGCCCGGCCGTAGCCGGTCATACTAGATATCATAATCACCTCAAAACAACTGAACATAATACAAAAATAAAAAACAAAGTCAATAACTTCTTGACAAAATATATAACTTTAATCGTTAATTGACCTTATGAAAATCCAGAGACTCAACGCGCTCGATATTTACGCGCTGGCTAAAGAACTTGATACTTTGCTTTCAGGCCAGGCGCTGCATAATATTGTGGCGAAAAAGAACGATGTGTATTTTGAATTTCCCGGTATTACTATCTGCTTTAAAAATTTTTCAGGCTCTCCCTACCTTGTCATAGCCGACAGGTTGCCGGCCGGACGAAATTGGCTTGGACAAATCAAAGGCGGCATCATAAAAAGCGTCAGTCAGGTTGCCGGTGACAGGCTTATCATGTTCGAGATCGCGGTTTTCGATCGTCTCGGCAAGCGTAAAAATTTCCATTTGTATTTTGAATTCTATAAAAACGGTAATATAATATTGACTGATTCAGCCGACCGGGTTTTAATCGAACTCAGGCGCGGGGGGAAAACAGGTGGAGATTATCAGGTCGAGAAACCGAAAGGCCAGGATTTAATGGCTATCGATCAAAAGCAATCTCTTTCCGCAGAAGATATTAATGAGATTATTTCTCTCAATATCCTGCAATATGCCAAAATTCGCGATAACGACGCGGATGAAATTATAAAACTGATCAGCGGGCTAAAAGAAAAATCAAGGCCTCACATTCTAAAAGGTCGCGACAATCAAATTATCGGGTTCTCAGTTTACGGCCCGCCATTTATCGATAATATAACCGGAGAGGAAATCCCAAGCGTAATTGAGGCGATAACGCGATATTCGGAAGCCTGGGAAAATTACAAACCAATGGGATCGCCTGATTACAAAAAGCGTCTTCTAAAAGCCGAGAAAAAACTCGAGGCAATTGAGGCGGAGTTAATCGAAGCGGAAAAATTTCTTTTGTACAGGCAGTATGGCGAAATTATCCTGGCTAATTTAAATAAAATCAGCAAAGGTCAAACCGACTGCAGTTTTCCGAATCCCTATTTAAACGGAACCGCACAAGTGACGATTTCACTGGATAAAACAATCAGCCCGGAGAAAAATGCCGCCAGATATTTCGCTATGGCCCGGAAGATGGAAAAAAGCGTGCCTATTCTTGTCAAGCGGCTGGCGAAGCACAAAACCGAGATCGACCGCCTAAAGGAAATGGAAGTTGATTCATCGGAAGATGCGCAATCGCGTGCGGCCGATTTTTCGATTAGGAAACCCGGCCGGCGAAAACCTCCATTTAAGAGTTATAAACTTGAGGGCGGCTGGCAGGTTTATCTGGGTAAATCAGCCTCGACCAACGACGAACTGACTTTCTCTTTCGCTAACAAAGATGATATCTGGTTCCACGCCTGGCAGGCATTCGGCTCGCATCTTATTTTGCGGCCGCCTCAAAAAGGGGCGGTTCCGGATAACAAGATTATCCTCCAGGCGGCTACTTTGGCGGCATATTTTTCCAAAGCCAGGCACTCCGGCAAAGTCCCGGTTATCTACACCGAGGTTCGCTATCTTCGTAAAGTTAAGAAGGTTTTAGGTAAAGTTATATATACAAATGAAAAAAGTCTGATGGTCGAACCAAAAAGCCCGGATCAAATATTGGAATCCAAATAATTTTATAATAGTTTCCCCAATATTTTTATTCAATTCCACGTGTCGTCGGGTCGCCTGACCCGACGACTACTCTGATTGCCAGATGAAAGCTGTCGGATGAGGCCACCCGACAGCACGGGGTAAGAGGCCACCCAACGGCACGTGGACCCGGAACAAATATCGGAATCCAAATAAAATAAACAGCCATTTAAAACGTTATTTTTCTCATTACGAAGCGGGAGCTTCGTAATGAGCGATGAGTCCCAAAGCCGGCGCTTTGGAACTGGTATAAAATCGTTATCATAAAAAAACAGCCGGCTCATCCGAACCGGCTGTCTAAAAATCCAATCAATGAATTACTTATTTCATCAGTGTCACGCGGGTAGTCTTAACCGTATCGCCATTGGATAATTTCACGAGATATACACCGGATGATAAATTTTCCGGCTGCCAATTAATAGTATGAATGCCCGCTGTCTGTTGGCCATTGTACAACGAGGCTATTTTTTGTCCCAGCAGATTGTAAACATCGAGATTGATATGCCCTGCCTGAGGCAGGCTGTAACTGATAGTAGCGGATGGATTAAAAGGATTGGGATAGACGGTTTGCAGAGCGAATTCAGTCGGGATTTCAATCTCGTTGTCCGTCACGCCGGTAGGTATCATGCTAAGAGTAAGCGGAATTTCTATATACGGTTCGCTGACCGAGGTGGACATCAAAGTTAGCACGGCATGTTGATCGCCCGGCGGCAGGTCGATAGGGTTGAAAATCAGTTCAACGTCCTGGTTGCTAAAAGGCGGAATAGTGCCGCTTTGCGGATTGCTGGTTAGCCAGGTTAAGGGCGGCGGAGCCTCTCCCAGATAAAATCGAACTGCCAGATTATCATGAACGTAATTATTATTACAGACTACTTGTGTGCCCACATTGCCCAGGCGGTCCTCGATACCGATAGTGCATTCATTCAAACGTCCCGGGCCCATGCTGTTATATTGATAGGTTACTATATTGGGCGCGACCAAAATGGCCTGGAATGTGAAAACGCCTTCCTGGCGGTCATCCGGAATTCCATCCCAGGTGATCACCGCCGAATCGACGTTGTTAGTATAGTACAATACCTGGCCGCCGTATTCCATATCGAGGTTGTCGAAAAATACCGCCATCATATTGTTCGGTTGATTCCAGCTGGGAATCGGCGAATTTTCCCATTCCATGATATAAGCGGTATTAAATGATGCCCAGCCATTGACACATATATTAAACCTGTTATATGTGTTGCCGTAAAATTCAAAGTTGAATCCCATATTAAGCTGACCGGAATTACCATCATTGTCATAACCCCAGAAATCAACGACCTGGCCGACGTCAGAAATATCGACCCAGTTATATGTCGGGCCGTCATTGTCGTCACTATCGCGCCAGTAATAACCGAATTCATCCTGATCGGTGACGGTGTAAGCGTCTATGTAATACCGAAGGTCGCCATCGCCGGTATTGGTAAGATGGAGTACATCGGTAGCTTGATTGCCGGGCGCGACTTCGACTTCGAAGGATTCAGGCGAATAGCTAACCTCGCCGACGCCGGTTAAATTATACATGGGGAATATGCTGTTGCTGCCAAAAGCGGCTGAACCATACTTGATATAAAAATAGCCGCCCAGACGTCCCCAGCCCGGACCCCAGCTGTTTTTAACAATCCAGGCGCCCTCGCCGTTGCATTCGTTATCATCCCAGCCGACTATCAGGACGGCGTGATTGGTCGGTTCGGTATTGCCGTCATGCTCATAACAGCCTCTTTGATAAGAATAAAAATCATCATAAACCGTATAAGATGTGGTTACCGGGCCCATGGTCAGCATGCTCTTGATCGCGTCGACGTTATTCGGCAGAGGCTGAAAGCCGTTGAGATAGGCGATGACATCGCATTCGTCCTCAGTACAGGGTACAGAATCATCCTGTTCGTAGGGCATGCACGATTCAGCTACGGCGCCGTGCGTCGACAGATGCGCAAGGGCGCTGGCGGTCGAACCACCATTACAGCCGTCGCTGTTGTAATCACATGATACTATGGCTTGTTCGGAGATATCAGCCGTAATACCGGAACCGATAAGATAAGCCGATTCGAAACCTCCGGCGGCTGCGAAAGCCCAACAGGAACCGCAATTGCCCTGATCCTTGACCGGTGTGACACCGCCTAAAAGACGCCAGTCAAAAACAGATTCGGTTTGGGTGAGAACCGGGAAATCTCGCGGATCCAAATTATCAAACATCCTCTGGACTTCTTCGGGTACTTCAAGCCCAAGCCGCAAACGCCTTTCTTCCATCGGTAGATCCATAATTTCGTTATACCCGGCCTCCCAGGTATAACCTTTTTCCGTTATCATCTGCTGAATCGCTTTAATTTCTTCGGCGACAGAAGCTTCATCGGCCCGGGATCCGGTTGCCCAGGTGAACACGAGACAGGCTGATATAATAATAAAAGCCATTTTTTTCATGATATTTCCTCCTAAAATTTCAAACAATAATTCACCACCCTTAATATTAACATAAAAATTAATAGAGTCAAGTTAAAATGTCTTGATTTATCGATTCTATTGACCTTCCTGTCTTCAAAACAAAGTAATCTTGATGTAACCCTTTAGATGGCATAATATTTGTATATTTAAGATTCTCTGCTTGTTTATAAGGGTTCTAAAATCTTTTTGCGTTTGGCGAATATCACATCTCTGACTATAAGGCAGGCATGCCAGTAGGCGCCTTCTATAGAAAAACATGGTTTAAGCCGCAACCTATTGATTAACATACTATTTCAATAAGATCATGGTTTTGGTTTCGGATTTACCATCTATAGTCAGTCGATAGAAATAAATACCAGTCGAATATCCCGAAGAATTCCAAATCAGCGTATGTTGACCCGCCTCAATTGTACCGTTATATAAGGTCTCAACCAGTCGGCCGGTAATATCATAGATTTCGAGAGCGGCCGAGGCGGGTTTAGCTATCGAAAATGATACGGTCGTGACGGCATTAAACGGATTTGGGAAATTCTGATTTAGTCTAAAGCTGTCGGGGATTGTGTATTCCGCGTCATTCTCTATACCTGTTGCTTCTGTGACAATTATAGCCGCCGTCATCGAGGGATGAATCTCGCAATGATACGGAAAATCGCTAACAGTGGCGAAGACATATTCATACGATTGGCCATTTGTTAAAGTACCCGAATCCCAGATATTGGTATTCGAGGTGGCCGTATGGGGGGCGCTGCCATGATTAGTCCAGCGCACGGTATCACCGGCAGTGATTGTCAACGATGGTGGACTGAAGCTAAAATTAACGATTTCCACATCGTGGACCATGGCTAGACTGCTTACAGCCAACATGGCCACGAAAACGAGCGATAATAATTTTATCATTTTTTCCTCCAAGGTTTACAAGTTTTTAATATTAACAATGATTTTCATTATCAGGTTCCACAAGATCAATCATAATATTTTTATTTTTAAGGCAGGTAATGGTCGAGGTAATCCGTTACGAAATAGTCCATTAAAATGTTCATGCGAGGGCTCAATAAATTCGTATTTTAGCTTGAATATTAGTAAAATATCTCATAGTTTTGCTACAAACTTGAGCAAATTATTTGAAAACATTTTAAGAGGAGGTTAACATGCTAAAGCACAAACATTTATTATCCGGCCTGGCTATTCTCTTTATGATTTTTATTACGACTCCAGCGATGGCACAGGACAAGCCGATTCAGCTATCGTTATTCGCGCCGGTTCAGTTGTTTCCGGAGGATACTCCCATCTCGGGAATTCGTCTCAGCCTTATCTATGGACGAAACATCTCAGTTACAGGTTTGGATTGGGGCCTGGTCAGCCATACGACCACCGGCAAGTTTACCGGCGTGCAATTTGGCTGTGTTGGTCTGGCTGATTCTGATTTTCTCGGCTGGCAGGATAACGCCGTAAATATAGTAAAAGGCAATTTCGAGGGCCTTCAATGGGGATTCGTGAACTATGCCAATTACGCTCATGGACTTCAACTTGGTTTTGTTAACTATGTAGTCAGTATGAAAGGCCTGCAGATAGGATTGGTAAATATAATCAAACAGGGCGGAGCATTCCCTGTCTTTCCCATAGTCAACTGGTCTTTCTGATACAAACGAGATTGAGGATGATTATTAAATCAATCGGCTTTCCGAAAAAAGGAAAGCCGATTATTTACTTGGAATCTGGCTTAAAACCTTAATGTATGCAATAAATGGCGATTAGGAGCAACGTGTTGAAAAATCCAGGCAAGCGTTTTAGCAAATTGATCGTAAGTACATTATCGGGTTTGCTATTTCTATATTTACTTCTTCTCATTCCATCACCCGCCCCACCGCCGCCGCCGCCGGGCGAGGCGAACCCGTTTGTCTGGAATCAGGATGATTACTGGTCGCATCTGGAATCGCGATTCTTGAACGCCAAAGATATGAACAGGGCTGCTTTAGCCGACTCCATTCATATCGATTTAGCGAAAATCGAAACGCTATTGGATTCCTGCCTGCATGTCCAGGTTGAACCTTCTTCACCATTATTGTTAAATATGGAAGAATCGATATTTGAGCTTTGTCCTCTGGTGGCGGCCCAACCCGACAAACTGCCTGCGCTAATTGATGTGCGTAATAAACTCAGAGCGGCTGTCAAAGACCAGTCTCTTCATTGGGACATGGAATCAGGCGAGGTCAGAGATCGGCTCTACCGGTTGCTGTTCGGAACCCGTACCGCCGTAGAGGAAGTTATATTGCAGTCCGATATCAATCTGGTTCCGGCTTTGATGATTTGTGATAATGAACCATCGGTAACGCCGGACTGCGAGATTTTAGGCATAACGATTCATAGCGGTGATATCCTGGTGTCCCGCGGGGGCGCGCCGACCTCGGCGCTTATAGCTCGAGGTAATGATTATCCCGGCAATTTTTCTCATGTGGCTTTAGTGTATGTCGATGAAAATACCGGCGAGGTTTCAATCATAGAATCGCATATAGAATGCGGCGTCGCGATTGCCTCTTTTGATAAATATCTTCAAGACACCAAGCTTCGCATTTTGGTTCTGCGCTTGAGAGCGGATCAACCGGCGGTTCTAGCCGATCCAATGCTTCCTCACGAGGCTGCAAAATTAGCGTTTCAACGAGCCCAAAAAGAACATATCCCGTATGATTTTGAGATGGATTTCCAGGATAACCGCAAGTTATTCTGTTCTGAAGTAGTCTCTGACGCTTATTCCCAAATGGACATTAAACTATGGATGGGAATTTCGAATATTTCATCTGTGGGGATTAGATCGTGGCTGGCCGCTTTCGGGGTCAAACATTTTGTTACCCAGGAGCCATCCGATCTGGAATATGATCCTCAATTGACCGTAGTCGCCGAATGGTATAATCCGGAAACGTTATATAAAGACCATCTTGATAACGCCGTAATAGATGTAATGCTGGAAGGGGCCGATCGGGGCGAGAAGCTGGGTTATGATTGGTATAAATTGCCCTTGGCCCGGCTATTAAAAGCTTACTCATGGATCAAAAACTTATGCGGAGGCATCGGTCCTATACCTGAAGGCATGAGCGCCGGCGCCGCTTTGAGAAATGACCGTTTCTCGAAACGACACGCGGCTATTAAAGCGCGGTTGATACAATTGGCTACAGATTTTCAGCAAACGCGCGGCTATCGTCCGCCATATTGGGAGTTGGTCAAGCTGGCTCGTCTGGCCAAAACCGATTGCGGCTATTGACCGTATAAATCGGCATATAATAAAACCGCTTGTCAAAATAAAATTTCATATTACTTTAATAGATATGGATGATGAAGCTCGTAAAGAAATCAACTCGGCGCCTTTCGCCAACTGCAGTTTTCCGCCGCCGGATTTTGTCCGAATTACCGGCGATGAAAAACTGTCGGCGATCCTCGTGGAACGTTGGGCCGAGATCAATCGCTGTCTCAAGTCGGATGCTCATCTGGCCGCTATTATCCTGATGGGCGGCGTTATCGAGGCCGTGCTTTTGGCAATTGTCAAGAGGTTTCCCCATAAGGCGCGCGACTGCCAATCGGCGCCATTGGATAAACAAGGTAAGATCAAGAAAATCCGCGACTGGACTTTAAATGAGCTTATCAATGTCGCGTTCGATTGCGACTGGATACATCAGGATGCCGCCCGGTTCGGACACCTTCTGCGTAAATACCGCAACCTCGTCCACCCCTGGGAGCAACTGGAAGCCGATGCCGACACCCCGACCAAAGATGATTGCAGTGTCTGCTGGCAAACCGTCCGCTCATCGTTGTATGATTTAGAGAAAATCTAAAATTCATTAACTATTTATACCGGTTTGCTATCAGGTATTATTTTAGCCTATACGGGCAATTCCGGTAGTAGGGCCGTATCGCATACGCCCGTTATGCTGTCATAGTGATTCAAAAATCGTATATCGATACGCCCCTATGATATGTGTTTTATTGATTGCATAAAGCGGGCTGTTTTGCGACTAATACTTTACATATCAATAATTCCATTGTATATTTACCCGGGTTTCTGAATCAATAAAAAATTGAGGTGATTATGCGTATTTTCGGAAGAATTGTTGTAGCCCTGCTTCTGGGGATGATAATCCTCATAGTGGCATCGGCTATTATAATGTCCCTGCCGGATGCTCACCGGCTTTTCGAAGAATATCCCTGGCTGATGGGTTTCATACCTCATACCTCGATGTTAATTATATCTACTCTGATTCTATTCATACTCGGCAAGGGCAAACTGGGTCAGTACGGCTATAAACTGCCGGTTAATTTCAGTTTCTCACAGATTGTGATACTACCCCTGGCCGTAGGGGTTATCGCTAACGTTATACTGACTTTCATGCCAACCGCCGAGTCGTTCGCGCCGGAAGGGTACACATTCGGCCATATTGTGGTTTTTATCTGGCTGTATGCCAGTATCTGCGAGGAGATATACACCCGCGGTTTGATCCAGGGCTATTTGAAACCGCTGGCTGATCACGCTCTCACGGTTTTCAAAATCCGTCTCAGCCTGCCGGTGATTATCGCCGCCGCTTTTTTCTCGCTTATCCATCTGATGGCTTTTGCTACTACCCTAAATCCATTTGCACTTGTCGTTTTTCTTATCATCGCCTTTATACTGGGCTTGATCGCCGGTTATCAGCTCGAAAAAACCGGCAGTCTTCTTCCGGCGGTCATTGTCCACATGATGTTCAACATCAGCGGTTCCGTAGTCGATTCGGTTTTCCGATTCATAGGGTAGAGCGAAGTGCGAGTCGGTGTGCTAGGGATTGCAGTTTCCGGTCTACGCGGCTGCTTTCTAATCACACGCTTGAATAAATCCCGCCTGAGCGTGCATATTATTTTAGATTGTAAGGAGAGGCATAAAATCGTATTTTGCGATGTAAGAAATTCTTTAACCACGCAGGTAAGGAGCGACCAATGCCATTATGTCCACACTGCGAAAAAACCGTGACTCTGGAATCAACTAAAAAAGACAGTCACGATGAAGTTAAGAAGGAAATTGAGGGATTTATCAAACGGGAGGTGATGTATTCCTGTCCGCATTGTAACAAAGTATTAGGCTTCGCTTTCTTCCTCGGCGGCCTGGCCACCGGTCGGCCGTAGGTAGCGATTTCACTTTTATGTTTGGGTAGGGGCATATTGCCATACGCCCATAATGCTGGCGTAACTGGGCCAAAGGGCGTATTCAATACGCCCCTACGGCGGGCGCGCGATTATTTCGTGACAAGCAGACTTTTTTACTTGTTCCGTCATGGCCAAACTAACCCACCCCGCGTCCCAAGAAACATCCGTACTTGAGGCGGGACATCGGACTATTAACCGAATGGCTGAGGACGGCCTAATTTTTTTCTTACTATCGTAATTTGGCCGGCGTGATAGAAGTCATGCTTGCTAAAAGCAAACAAGGCATTAAGCCGATTCAGCTTCCAGTCTTCCGCCAGCTCAACTTCATCGGCGAATTTACTTTCATCGAAAACTTCCAGGGCGCTGTTTATTTTCGTGCGGAGTTCATATAACTTATAACGAACTTCCATAAACGGAGGGAAGGCCGCGTCATCATCAGGCAGCTTTGACCCGTATTCGAACATTTTCGTCCAATTACCAGGAAATTCCTTGTTTCCGCCAAGAAGCCAGACCATCGTATCCGCGCACCAGGCCAGATGGCCGGTTTGCCAGATGATAGGATTACAGAGACCGCCGGCCCGGTCAAGCGATTCACTCTCGCTAATATCATCGAGCAACTGCTTTAGTGACTCCTGGTTTTTCGTTATCATAAATTTCAGGTTATCTTTTATACTCATATTTCCTCCTGATTTTATAATTATATTTGTCCATCTTAATATAATTACGTTAAAATTAATAAAAAGTTATAGTTGTTTATAATAATCTATTAATCGATACTATCAGCAGGCGCGGTTCAAATCCAACCTATGAAGCTCGTTTAAATCAATATTGACGGATTTTGATGGATGATGGTATAATTTCCATATAGTCATTATCGTGTACGGCTGTCTTTGTACGAAATAAAAATAACAGGAGGAGAGTTATGAATTTTAAAACTTTGATGATTATCAAGGCTATCGTCTGTTTGGGCTTCGGGCCTATTCTGCTGTTTTTGCCCGAGCAACTTTTAGGCTTACTGGGCTTGACATTCTGTGTCGGGGCGGCGTTTACCGCGAGGGAGTACGGCGCGGCGCTTATTGGTAATTTGTTACTGACCTGGTTTGCCAGAAACGCGGAGGCTTCGCCAGCCAGGTTCGCGATCATCTTGAACCTTTGTATATATGATGCTATCGCGTTCGTCGTTACTTTGATATTCGTGTCCACCGGAAAATTGAATTCGCTGGGCTGGGGTATTGTAGTTGTCTATCTGTTTTTCGCGGTAGGCTATGGCTGTTATCTGCTTCCGAAAAAGAAAACTGCCTGAAAAAGACATGCGAAATTAGACACAACGGGCTTTTAGCAAACTATTTCACTTCGTGCTTGCGGTCTCAAATTACGACCTCAAGTTGTAGGGGCTGGCCTAAGTGTTCTGTGTCAAGACATATGTTACAGTGTGTATCATGACATTGGTTACACGTCA
>CAZFSN010000077.1:0-13680 GCA_964521815.1 uncultured Ignavibacteria bacterium
ATCAATAAGTTATGTTTGCTATGATATATTTTGTATGATTGGCATGACATTTGCTAAATTATTAGACAAAATTGGAGATAAGTATGACCAACAAAAACAAAAATACCGGATTGGCTCTTTACATTTCTTTAACTAATGACAATTTCCATGAAGAAGTGATAGAAAGCCCGATGCCGGTCATGGTAGTTTTTATTGCCGGCTGGTACGGCTCATATCATATCATCGCCAACATCTTGTCAGAATTAGCCTCTGAATTTAAAGTCGGAATCAAGTTTTGCGAATTGGACGCTATCGCTTTTAATAATATTACTGAGGAATACAAAATCACCGAATTGCCGACATTTCTGTTTTTTAATGATGGAGTACTGGTGGATAAAGCGGTAGGCGTGGTTCCGAGAAAAGATCTGGTTGAGAAATTAAACGGCCTTATGTCTGCGGCTTGAAATAATTCGAATTCTGATGATGCGGATGGCTAATTTATTCAGTCAGGGGTAATCGGAAATCAAAATTAGCAGGTTTACTGCCTGATATTAGGATCGACATCTTTGAGGGCTGATATACCAGGGGGCATATCAGCCCAATGCATCTTTTATCAAGCATATTTAAAAATTAAAAGGCTGGTGAGATAGGGGGGCAATCATCGGTCTTTTTTATTGGGAAAACAACAATAAGAAACCGACTAATAAACTATATAAATCAAAAAAACTGAAAACAAAGCGGAGGACGAGGGATTCGAACCCCCATGGCCTTTCGGCCGGCGGTTTTCAAGACCGCTGCCTTACCGATTAGGACTAGTCCTCCGGAACACAAGTATTAAAATCCCTTTGTCGCGGCTTAATATACGATATCGGTCAATAGAGTTCAAGATAAATCCAAAACGACGTGAAAAATGAAAACTGCTATACTATACAGGCCGGATAATAGTTATCGGATCAATCGTAGCGCTTAAGCATCTCCGCCGCCTGATTGGCTTCCTCGGTACCGGGATAGTCTTTGACCACATCCAGAAAATATTGCTTGGCCTTGGTGATATAACGCTGGTTATACATCGACATAGCGAACTTGAGTCTGGCCGACGCGATATGTTCGGATTTCGGGTACTCTTTCACCAGTTTTTCATACCATTTCTGCGATTGGGCGTAATCTTTCTGAATATAATAGCATTCACCGATCCAATAAACCGCGTTATCGGCCAGGGACGTGTTCGGGAACGACTGCAGGTAATCCTCAAAACCCTTTATCGCCATCGAGTAATTGCCCTTGGTCACATCCAGATATGCCAAATTATATAGCTTCTGATGGTCGACCTGGCCGGCCGCCCCGGTTGTATCCGATGAATCGGGGGCTTGAATTTGCGGTTGGGGCTTGCGCTGTTCAATCTTGCTGACTGTTTGCTGGATCAAAACGCCGGCATCCTCGAGACGCGCTTCCACCTGAGACATTTGTTCTTCCAGCGCGCCCATGCTTAATTTAAGCTCGGCGTTCAGCTTTTTCGAGACGGCATTTTGCTCGGCTAATAGCGAATCCAGCCTGTTAATCGATGCCAGAATTTCCCGGTGTTCCTGCCTTAGTTTAATTATCTCGATTTGAGTTTCCGCCATCTGACGGCGTGAGGCGCAACCGGAACCAAGAACCGATAGCGCCAATATTAAAAATAGCCAGTATTTTTTCATCATTTTATCTTACCCTTTTTACGGTTATCTTGTTCCATCTTTCTTATAGTATGATTACTTAAAATTACTAGTAATTGTCAAGCGGAAGGTCATTAATCTTAAAAATTCTTATCTAAGGGATTTCTCCAGGCTCGTAATATTTAGCTAATTGAAACAAAATAATAAAGGCGACCAACTGGCCGCCTTTACATTGATGAAAACCCTTACGCTATTATTATTCCGAAATCTTGATGAACTCGTCGCGCCGGTTCTTCGCCCAGGCTTCCTCGTTATGACCCGGATCGACCGGCCGTGATTCGCCATAGCTGATAATCGAGATTCTGTCGGGAGCGATACCATAGTTGATCAGGTAATCGCGAGCGGTAGCGGCACGTTTTTCACCTAGAGCCATATTGTACTCATCGGAACCACGTTCATCGCAGTGCCCTTCGATTCTGATAACTACCGATGAATATTCATTCATATCCAGGCTGGCGGCGTTTTGCGCCAGAATTTCCCTGGCTTCGGCAGTCAGATTATACTTGTCGAATTCAAAGTGAATCGTAGTAAGCGATATTGGCGGCGGCGGTGGTGGTGGTGGCGGCGGCGGTGGTTCTACGACAACGGTTGTTTCGGCCGGCGGCGGCGGTGGCGGCGGGATTTCCGGTTTCTTCCCATGGCATCCGGCAAAAATAAATGCCAGTACTAATGTTAATAAAAGCAGGATTGCTAGTTTTCTTAACACGGGTTTACCTCCTTGAATGATATTTTTAATTTCTCTATCGTAAGTTAACTGACCAACTCGGTGACTTACAAATTCCTTTTACATTTAATCTCTTTTTACCGGAACCATCGAAATTCATTACATACAAGCCATACGCGCCATCGACATTCGATGAGTAGACGAGATGAAGTCCATCCGGCGACCATGAGGGCGCTTCGTTCGACCCAATCTCTGTCAATTTATACGCGTTTTGGCCGGTAATGTCAACAATATAAATTTGAAATTGTCCGGCTTCACGCGAACAATAAGCGATATAATCGCCCCGGGGCGACCAGGCCGGGTCGGCTATATAATCGCCGTAATATGTCAAGCGCCGGGTATTGATGCCATCTACTTCGGTAACATATAACTGAGGGTTACCCACCCGGTCCGAAATGAAAGCGATTTCGCGGGAATTAGGCGACCAGGCCGGCGATGTGTCAATCGCCCAGGAATGTGTCAGCCGACGCATAATCCGGCCCGATGTATCTAACAGATATATCTCCGAATTTCCCGGCAATGATAATGTCACCGCGATATATTTGCCATCGGGGGATGGCGCCGCCGCGTAATTAAGGCCTTCACGGTTTGAGATGGTGTATACCTCATTTTTTTCAAATACATAACAATACAGGTCGTGGCTGCCTTTTCTATCAGACGTGAAATATATTCTATCGCCGGTATTGCTCCAGGCCGGCATCTGGTTGAGAAAGGAATCATCGGTAATTTTCACGGGGTTGTAGCCATCGAAATCGCATATATATATATCATGCTTATTACCAATCTGAGCGGAATAAGCTATTTTCGATTCAAAAACCCCTTTTTCACCGGTCAAATTCAGCAACAAGTCGGCGGCCATGCGATGAGCCATAGTTCGATAATTCTGGGCAGAGCCCATGAATTGATTGTTATAAATCAGCTTATTGCGCTGAACATCGATAACTTCCAGGCTCAAAGTATAAAGGTCCTCTTGCTTCTTCAAACGGCCGCTAATTAACATCCGGGCGCCAAGATAAATCCAGTCATCGATCTTCATTTGCCCCTTGGCAAAATCAGTTATAAAGGCTGAATCGGGCTCCACTACGTTAAAATAAAGTGTGAATAATAAATCATTAATAAGAGTGCTTTTGAGGTTTGAAGAGAACAGGCTGTCCGCCGCCTGGTTTAGATCCTCATTTAGCTTAAACTTATCGACAGCCACAGATATTAATGAGATGGTCGGACCGGCCAAGATAACCCCTTCAACCTCAATTTTTTGGCCATTAGCCCGCGATCCTAATAACAATGAAATAATCAGGATAAGGATTGATATGTATTTCGGCTTCTTCACAGGGTTCTTAATATATCTGCACAGCTAAAAGCTGTCAACTTAATAATGAGAATTTTATCCAATAAACAGCTAAAATAACCTCTTGCGCGAAATATCACGAGCAAATCGCCTGGCAGAATTCAAAAAACACAAAAACCATAACTACCTTAAACGCCAAAATTAATCGCTAAGTTCGTTACCTGGATATTAATTTATGTCCTGTAAGCTATTTTAAATCAAATAGACAAAAACTTAAGATCAGAAAAATTTTTAAATTGACTTCGCAAATATTGATGATTATATTTGACCGAACAGTCGGTCATACTGAGAATGAAAGGTCAATTATGTCGCCTAAAAAAGTCGACAAAAATCAGAAAAAACAGGCTATACTCCTGGCCGCTATGAAAGTTATTGCCCAAAAAGGGGTTAAAAACACTAAAATGGCCGATGTGGCGGCTATGGCCGATATCGGCAAAGGCACTATATATGAATATTTTCGTAGTCGGGATGAAATCTTCATTGAGGTTTGTAACTTTGTTATATTAAGTATGGAGTCGAGGCTTCGTCGGGAATTGTCTATTCGGAAAGCCCCCGAACAAAAACTCAGGGATATGACCCGGATTATTTTCTCCGGTCTGGAGCAGTTTTCGCCGGAAATGGCCGCTTTATTTATCGATATCTGGTCCGAAGGTATCAGGCATAAAACCGGCGCAAGTAACGGGCTGATTGATCTTGAACACTTGTACGATGAAATGCGGAGCGAGTTTAAGCTGGTGATTGATGATGGCATAAAAACCCGCCAGTTCAGGCGGGTTGATTCTTATCTGGCCGCGTCAGCGGTTTTAGCTGTTATCGATGGCTTGATACTGCAGTGGATATTGAGCCCTGAGGCTATTGACTTGAAAACCGCCGATGATAAAATCATGGATTTATATCTGAATGGACTTAAAAATAAAGAAGTTCAGGGAGGTTGAAATGCGCGATAAAAAATCAGCCATTGCCACAATAATCTTATTAACGTTAGCCGCGTCTTTATCGGCCCAATCCCCTACCGCCGATGAAATCGTGGCCGAAGTTGACTCGCTGATGAATCAGCCATATGTCAAGGCGACGATGAAAATGACTATCACCACGTCATCAGGAAATGAACGAACGTTTGTCTATGACACCTATAGCAAAGACAAGGGCGAAAAAAACCTGATTAAGTATATCTCCCCCAGCCGGGTAAAAGGCCAGGCCACGCTTATGTTAAACAACGCGGATGATATCTGGGCGTATTTCCCCCGCACCGACCGGGTGCGCAAACTGGCCACGCACGCCAAGAAACAAAAAATGGAGGGCAGCGATTTCTCCTACGAAGATATGGGTTCCGGGGGAAGCTGGATTAACGATTTCAAAGCCGTCCGGTTAGCCAATAAAACAATCGATGGCGTGAATTGTTTTACTGTTGAATTGATCAAGAAACCCAAAATCGAATCAGGCTATTCCCGTCAGATTATATGGGTTAGACAGTCTGACTATTGCCCCGTACAAATTAACTATTATGATGAAGCCGATTCGGTAAACATATTAAAACAGCTTTATTGCCAGGATATAAAAGATATAGAGGGCGTGCCAACGGCCATGAAAATGGTCATGCATAATCTTCAAGATGATTCGAAAACGATAATCGAATATGAAAATGTAACTTATAACGAGAAATTACCGGATGACCTGTTCACGGAAAGAGGCATGAAAAAATGATTAAGTTTATCTGCCTCTTTGTTATCGGCCTGCTTCTATTTTCCGCAACAGGCGCCGCCAGGACTCTCGATATTTTCGGTTACTATGAACCTCAATACATGGCCGTCGCCTTGGATAACGAATATTCTCAACTTTTCAGCAATAAGCTCAGGGTTGATTTACAATCAAATCCAACTGACAATGTAACTATCGGCGCTAATTTTGATTATATCGCTTATAAAGGGCGGACGGACTGGAATCTGCTCGATTATTTCCCCGATAAAATAAAAATTCAGGTTGGGCCGGAATATGAAGACAGTTTCAGCTATGATTATACAGACACGGTTTTTCTCGATAACGCGTTCGTTAAATTCGCTATATCGAAAATAGATATAACGCTGGGTAAACAGCAAATATCCCTGGGGACCGGTTATGCCTGGAATCCCACGGATTTGTTCAACAACAAGGATGTTATCGATCCTACATACGAGCAATCGGGTCATAGCGGCGGCCGTCTGGATTTCGCGATATCAAACCGTTATAACGCGACAGCGATATATTTCCCTGAGGATAATTGGCGTAATTCCGGTAAGCTGCTGAAGTTCGCCGGCAAATTATCTCATTTCGATTACAGCCTTATCCATATAGAAAAAAAGTGGACGTTTTCAGATTTCACCTCCTTGTCAACGCCGGAACTGAAACGGCGGCTATACGGCGGCGATTTCGTGGGTCAGGTATTCGGCTTGGGAGTGTGGGGCGAATTCGGTTACAACACGCTTGACACACAGCCTGATTTCTGGGAAACCCTGGTCGGCCTGGATTATACCCTGAACAGCGGCGCGTATTTCATGATCGAATACTTGCATAACGGACTGGCAAAAAGCGATTATCACGATTATAACCTAAATGACTGGATGAGATATTTCCTGGGTGAAAACCGAACTATCTCTCGGGATAATATGTACTTATATTTTGACTATCCTTTAACTGATCTGATTCATATCAATAACTCATTCGTCGTAAGTCTTTCCGATCAAAGCCTGGGTTTGATTCCATCGTTTCAGTATGATATTTTTCAAAATGTCGAGATCAATGTATTCGCGAATTTTAATATTGGCGATAGCGATAAAGCGTTTTCAAAAGATCAGGGATCGACAGTTATTATCCGAATGAAAGCGTACTTTTAATATCTGTTCAGTGATTATAAAAGGAGCCTCGTAATGCGCGAAAAACTGCTTAGAAATTGGGGATTGTTTTCGGCCCGACATCCCTGGTTAATAATAATAGCGATGATTATTATGATCATTTTGGCATTGATCTCGGCATCCCGCCTTAATATGAACATGCGCTGGTCGGATTTACTGCCTTTAAATGATCCCCTGGTGCAGGAGTTCGAGAAAATCCAGAAAGAATATATCGGCACCACCAATTCGATAATCGTCGTGACCGGCCCGATTGAGCAAATGAAAATGTTCGCCGATGATATAGTCCCTCAGATAGAACCGCTGAAACAGTATGTGGAAAGAGTTAATTACAAAATCGATGAGAATTTTATTCGGGCGCATGGTCTGATGCTGACCAAAACCAGCGATCTTCAGAAAATGGTCGATAATAATTTGTTCGCTGACCAAAGCTTGATCGGTTATTTGACCCATATCAATGACGATTTCGAGGATGTTTATATCGGCAATGAAGAAAGCTTGTCGGATAAAGAAAAGGAAGATAACGCGATCAGAGGCTTGGATGGTATCGGCAACCTGATCGAAACCTGGCAAAATTGTTTGGCGAGTCAAACCCTGTCAGATTCGGTCGTGACGAATTCGGCGGAGATGCTCCTTTTGGGCGACCCTTACTTCGTCTCTACCGATAAAAGAATGCTTTTAATCATGATCGAGCCTAATTTTGATGTCACCGATGTGGAAGCGGCGGTTAATTCAACCGATACGATCCAGACTATTATAAACAATCTTTTACCGAAATATCCCGGTATAAGCGCCGGCTTGACCGGCACCGTACCGCTATCCAGGGATGAAATGTTCTATGCGGAAAAGGACATGGGCATAACATCGATAGTGGCCTTCGCCCTGGTTTTGCTTTTATTCATTATATCATTCAGGCTGGTTACGGCGCCGATACTGGCCGGTCTGAATTTGATTATTTCGATTATTCTGGCCAGCGGATTGATTGCCATATTTATCGGCAGTTTAAATATAATGACATCGATGTTCGCGGTGATTTTAATCGGGCTGGGCATCGATTTCTCTATCCACATAATATCGCTTTACTACGAACGCCGGGCTTTAGGCGAAAGCGCGGGCGATGCGATAACGCATACCCTGGCTCGCTCCGGGTCGGGTATCATTACCGGCGGCTTAACTACGGCTATCGCTTTTTTCACTTTGATGATCTCCCAGACCAGGGGTATCAAGGAGATGGGACTCGTGCTGGGCCTGGGTATCATTTCAGTTATGATCGGCACTCTATTATTTATGCCGGCTATGTTGATCATTCGTGAAAAATTAGCCGGCTTAAGGAAGAAACCACCTAAACCCATCAAACCGGTTAGCTTTATCTTTATGGGTAAGGTCGGTGAAATTATCAGTCATAACCCGAAATCGACTTTGACTATAGCTGTCGCAATCAGCATTATAATGATGTTTTTTGCCTTAAATGCCAGGTTTGACTACAATTATTTGAACATGGAACCGGCGGGTATTCCTTCGGTAGCGCTTCAGGATTCGATGCTGGCCGCGTTTGAGATGAGCCCGGATTTCGTCATGGTCACCTCCGCCACGGTGGACGGTGCCAGGGAAATCGCGGAAAAAGCCAAAAAGCTGCCATCGGTAAGCCTGGTTGAAAGCATCTCGAACTTCATTCCCTCACAGGCTGAACAAAACGAACGAACTCCTTTATTGTTAAAATTACGATCGCAGCTTAACAAGACGCAAAGCAAAGTCACGCTCAGTCAAAAGAATTTGCCGGAGTTAATTGCGCAGCTCAATCGACTCGATATGAATATTTACGAATTAGGTCAGATGGCATTTTTAGGCGGTCAGGATAAAGTCGATAGCAAATGCAGGCAAATTGTCGGCGATCCTGAACAGGCTGATAGTAGAAGCATCATTATTGATTTGATCGATCAAATTAATAAAAATCAACGGGCGGCCATAGCCATGCTAAACCATTTTCAGAACGCGTTCGAGCCGTTGTTTAAAACTATGGCGTTACAAATGGCCGACACCGCCAAAATAACGGTTGGCAATCTGCCGGAAAATATTCGCGATAGATATTTAGGCAAGTCGAATGATAAGTTCCTGGTAACGATCTTCCCCAAAGAACAGGTTTGGGATTTGGCTTTCTTAAAACGATTCAACGATCAAATGCAGCATATCAGCCCTAAAATAACCGGTACTCCCCCCTTGATGTTAAGATTGATCGATTTAATAGGCCAGGATGGCAGAATTGCCAGTTTACTTGCGCTGTTAGCCGTATTTGCTTTGTTATGGATCGATTTCGGACGAATCAAACTGGCTATTGTCGCCATGGTTCCGCTTATTGTCGGGGCAATCTGGATGGTCGGTAGTCTGACTTTATTAGGGTTGCCGTTTACAATAGTGAATGTGATGGCCATACCCATGATAATCGGTATCGGCATAGATGATGGCGTGCATCTGATTCATCGCTATCGAATTGAGGGTTGGAAAAACTCTAAAACTGTTCTGACCAGCACCGGCAAAGCTATCCTTTTAACATCGCTTACAACCATGGCCGGGTTTGGTTCGCTGTTATTGGCTGAATACAGAGGTTTTGCCAGTTTGGGATCGCTTTTGGTTTTGGGAGTCGCGGCCTGTTTTTTAACCTCGATATTGTTCTTGCCGTCAATTGTAAGTCTATTTAGCAAAGACAGTTAAAGAACTAGAGATAACGATCATAAGTTTATAATTATACCAAGACATTATATTAAAAAATTAACATTAATGTTAAAATAACCTTTGCGATTTGACATAAATTTATTATATATTACATATGTGTTTTAAGGCAATAATTGTCATTCATAACGCATTACAAATCGGCGTCTCTAAATCAATATCTATAATCAAGTTACATTGTCCAGACAGTAGCTTTATAGAGCGACATTCGATTCTGAAACGACGTGGAAGTAGCAGTAAGGGCAGTGAAGTATTTAGTATTAACAGCGTTATTAACGCTTTTTGTATTATCTGAAGTATTCGCTTCATCAAAGATACTCAAAGGCAGTGTTGAAGACCAAAACGGCAGGCCGGTACCTGGGGCATCAGTAATTGCCTGCAAAGGCGATAATGTAATTAAGGGAACCGCCACCGATGAAAACGGCTGTTTTAAGTTTAATTTTCATGCAAACTATAGTGATACTCTGCGGGTAAAAGCGACATCAATCGGCTATGCCCAGGATTTATCCTCGATTATCATACAAACGGATACCACACTGGTACAAATCCGGCTTAAAGAAAAGCCTGTAGAATTTGGAACCGTTGTCGTTTCACCTGATAATTATCAGACGGCTCAGGAAATGTCGACTTTTCATTATAAGATTAATCGGGCTTCCAACCATTCGCTGATCGCCTCCGACCCGATTAATGCCATCCGTCAGCCTCAGGTCGTCAGAGTAGGCTCCAATCACTCATCGAAAATCAGAATAAACGGTACCAGCCCCAAATATTATATCAATGGCGTTAATATCGGCTATGATCCTAATCATTATGGGCTCTTTTCAATAATCCCGGCCCCGGTAGTAAGCGAAATCAGGTTCTATCCCCAGGGCACATCGGCCCGGTATGGATTGCCATCGGTGGTTGAAATTTTGACAGATAAGCCTTTCGACAGACGATTAAGCGGCGATTTTAATTTATCGATAATTGAAGGCACAGGCACGATAGCGGCTGGCGGCAAAAAATATTTTGTCCTCTCTTCGGTAAGGAAATCGATACTCGACAGAATCGTAGATAAGATAGATTACCAGACCGACCGGCGCAGTTTTCCGCCCACTAATTTCATGGATATTTTCGTTTCCGGCGGCTTGAAAATGACACCGGCCAACAATCTTTTCGTAGACCAGTATCATATAGAGGATTTCTTAAGCTATCAGACCGCGCCCTCAACTAAAAATCCCGGCGGAATTAAGGCATCCCAGAAAACAAATGAAGATTATATCGGGATCAGGTTTGAAGCTATTGAGAAGAATGTCATTTTAAAAGCCGGCGGCGCGGTGAAAAAAAGCAGTGAACGATATTTCGCTCAGCCATCGAAGACATCTATGAGCTCCGGGTTTGCCGTCGACCTGGCAGCGGAGCATCTTAACCGGCAGGGAAATATAGAAGCTTCTATACTGTTTGAAAATTCAAAATTGACATTAGGCGATAATTTCGAACATATAGCGTTGAGGGATATCCGATTAAATCAGGTAAACTGGAATTTCCTTCCCCCGGATTACATAAGCGATAATCCTTATATATATCAAGAGGCGCTAAACTCGTTATACGGATCATATAAAGCTCGCGATAGTGAAATAAACAATGCCGCTTATTTAACATATGAACATATTTTGGGAAGGTTCGAGATAAATAGCGGAATCAGATCGGAGTATTTCAACCGGCTGCATAATTCTCAAGCTCTGGTATATCGCAATTCGCTGGCGTTTAAGATAGATCAAAAAAACAAAATCGAACTGTTTTATGGCACGTTCGCTGAAAATCCGGTCAATCGGATAACTGAAGCCTACCAGGTCTTAATTAACGCTTGTCTGTCTGAATTAAAGCCCGTAAAAACGAGGCTGGTATCACTGAATTATATCAACGGCATTTTCAGTATCGGCGTCTTCAGCAAGCAAATTGCGGATATTCCCGCTCTAATACCCGATTTCAATTATTATTCTCCGGATGGGTCTTTTGAAAAAGAATTCTTGAAGATGCTTTCTGTTGAACGAATAAATATATACGGCGGAGATATAAAACTGGAACTCGACAAATTCATATTTTCAAAGCTTGATATGTTCAGTTATTACGGCTATTCAAAGGCCGATAAAGCTTATAATGATATTATCCGGCCTTATAGCTTAAACGCTCCGCATCGATTTTTTATCCAGGCGGATTACAGACTCAGTCCTAAAATCAGTCTGTCAGCGGAGTTTACCGCGCGTTCGGGCTATTCATATACGCCATCCACGGCCAATCTTGACAAAAGTAACTTGAACCGTTACAGCTATAATTATTTCGCGGAGAATATTCAAAATGAAAATTCAATGAGATTCCCGGCCAATGCTACTCTAAACCTTCACGCCGATTTCAAGTTGGGCAAGTTCCAAATCTTTTTAAACGTATTGAATGTCACCGATCATAATAATCCGATTATCAGCACCTCCGATGGTTTCATCAGCGATTCAGGAATATTGCCAAGTATCGGTATAAATTTTAAGCCTTAACCGATTCTAATAGCCCTATTTTTCATAAGTTTCCTATTAATAATTGTATTTGTTAATAAAATTAAGTAAAATCCGACTGTAATTTGTAGGAGTTTAGGATGACAAATAGAACCAGCGATATTATATCACACATTAAAAGACATCGTTATCCATATATATTAATATTCATTATCTTACTCTTTAATATCCCTGTTTTCCGCGATTTAATTGCCGACTGGCTCAGGGATAGTAATTACTCTCATGGTTTTTTAATTATACCGGTTTCGATATTCATTTTCTATCGGAAACGGAAAGAGTTGACATTTCCCGCGAAGTCTTGCGGCTGGGGTATTATCTTAATTCTGGCCGGTTGCCTGGGATATATTTTCGGTATTGCCGCCGGTGAATATTTTACCACCCGGTTTTCGCTGCTATTGATATTCACCGGAATATCATTATATTATCTGGGATCGGCGAATTTTCGCCAGGTCTGGTTCGCGTTTTTCTTTCTTGTCTTCATGATTCCTATTCCGGCTATTATCTATCATTCGGCCACTCTGCCGATGCAGTTGATGGCCACCAGAGTAACTGACGACCTGCTGCATATTCTCGGCGTACCGTCGATAAGGCAGGGCAATATAATATTCTTGCCGGAGTACACGCTTGAGGTCGCCGAGGCTTGCAGCGGCTTACGAAGCCTGGCTACGCTGATGGCCCTGGGTGCCCTGTACGCGCATCTAACTATGCCCGGCAAAGTCAGGCCGGTCATACTGTTTCTGGCGACAATTCCAATCGCTATCGTTACGAATATAATCCGGCTGTTGTTTACCGCGATTGGCGCCTATGCTATCAGCACCAAACTGGCCGAGGATTTTCTTCATGAATTGTCCGGGGTAATAGTATTCATAACCGCCTTGATATTTCTGTTTATTTTAGGAGCATTGTTGAAATGGCCAAAAAAGCGTTCATAGCGATACTGCTTCTTCTGATTTTGACTTTCTCATTTTCATATGTGATTAAGCATTTTAAAACGGTTTCTTACAGAATTTCCAGTTTGAGCACGTTTCCATTGAAACTGGGCAATTGGCAAGGCAAAATCGATATCGTATCGCAATCCACGCTAGATATGCTTAATCCCGATCAATTGTTTTCGGCGACGTATATCAATAATCAGGGTCATAAGGTCCAGCTCTTTTTCGATTACTTTTCATCGAGCGGCTCTATGGGCGGCGTCCATTCGCCGCGCAACTGTCTGCCCGGTTCGGGCTGGACTATTTTACAGACGCGGGATAGAACCATCAAGATCGGTAATCGGGCTATTCCCGCCAGTCGCTTTTACTTGAGCCTCGGCGAATCCAGGCAGGTGATGGATTTCTGGTACATTACGCGTAAAGGCGAGACATCAAATGATTATACCTTTAAATTATACACGATGCTAAGTTCATTGAAACTTCAGCCGACGGATGTGGCCTTTATTCGTTTCGCCGCACTGGATAGTGAAGCGAGCCTGGCCGCGCTGGATGATTTCGAAAAAACATTTACGCCGGTTATCTATCAGTATTTGACTTATTAAAAATCTCCAAAATTGTTATTGCGAATCCCCGCGGCAAGCGCTGGTCGAAAAACACGTTATAGTCCGCCATGTAAATATTCTTATAAATCCGCTGAGGTACGGCATGCTGTGCCCCAACGGGCTGCCAAGCAAGCATGCGCTTATTTCAGCATTTTCGTGGCTTATATACGTATAGAAATAGCCTTATAAGAGCTAATACTAATTTTCACTTCATTCCAACAACAA
>CAZFSN010000078.1:0-13633 GCA_964521815.1 uncultured Ignavibacteria bacterium
GTGGGTTACTTAGTATATAAAGCCGAGTAGCCAAGTAGGGCAGGTCTTTCCGAGACCCGCTAATTTAGGCAGGAGTCGGAGTCTCCTACCCTACAGCTTGGTGGCCCATCCGCTTGCGGTGGGATTTTCTTGCTTTACATCCGAAAATAATATAAACCCCAGATTTTTATCTTGCTAAAATCAAGCTTATTTATTAAGTATCAGCTATCGAAGTTCTGACTTCATAAGCAATAAGCACAATCTATGGACAGTGAGACGGATCATTCGAATTGGCTAAGTACTAAAGGAAGAAACAGGAGAAACAGTATGCCCTACGAGGTCGCTGTCGATGAGGTGAATAAAATCATCCTGGTCCGGGTTTGGGGCTACGCTACGAATAATGATCATCTAAACGCCAGGAGCGAGGCGGCCAAGTTGTGTGATAAGCATCAATGTAAAAATCTGCTGATCGATCTCAAAGACCTTAAAACCGGCAAAGGCGTCACTTTGATCAGCAGTTTCAGATTTGGCGAAACCCTGATCAAGGGGGTACTGCCGTTGGATACCAGGATTGCTCATGTGATGCCAATTGATCCGGATGCTCATCGCGCGGTTCTTTACGCGATGACCGTGGCGCAGAAACAAGGTGGCGCGGTTAAAGATTTCGATACGCCGGAGGAAGCGCGTCAATGGCTTCTGTCTGAACCGGGATAATGATCTCGTTCCCCGTGCTGTCGGGTCTCCGAATCCGATAGCAAAGCAACCCCCAAAAATTCAGCTTGTCAAAATTCATCCGGCGATGTAAAATTGCTCTGAGTTTGATTTTTATAGCCGCTTAGCGGGTACCGGCAGCGGCGTGAGAAATACAAGTCATTTTCAAGCAAGGAGAAGCGAAAATGGGTGACAAGGGGAAAAAAGATAAAGGCAAAAGGGAAGTGCAGAAAAAGGCCAAGCACACTCCCAAAGAAAAACGCAAATTAAAAGAAGAGAAGAAGAACAAATAATCACCCGTCAGCCGCGCAGGTCAGGAGCCGTGTCCCGTAAGGGATGGCTTACGCCATGCTCCTGACGTGACGGCTGCATATAAAATTCTGGATTCCCGCTTCCGGGAGTGTTGAAAAACCTCAAAACCTGTCATTGCGAGTACTCGTACGGGGACGAAGCCGTCAAGGCACGTCCGTGCAATCTGGAAGTCGTTGCGCTGTATATATCCAGATTGCTTCACCCCGCTTGGCGCGGGGATTCGCAATGACATTCATAGGGCTTTTTCCAATGCTCCCGGTATTGATATGACAGTTGATCTACTTCCCCCGCCCCCCCAACAACAACCCTATCGGCTCCAGGCTTTCGACATTATCGCAGACAACCTTGACGGCGGCGGTGATCGGTACCGCAATGATAACGCCGATAGCGCCCCAGAGATAGCCCCAGATTATCGATGACACCAGCACCGCCAAGGGATTGAGATTGACCGAATCGGACGTGAGCTTGGGCGTGATCAGGTTCGATTCGAGTATCTGGACAATTAAAAATAACAATCCCACGGGAATCATCGCCCCGACCGACCCTTTGGTAATACCGGCTATCGCAATCGGTGGAATCGCGCCGATAATCGCACCGACATAAGGAATTAGATTAAGCACTCCGGCTAACGGCCCCCAGATATAAGCATAAGGGACTTTCATTATCAGAAGCCCAACCGTAAAAATCAGCGACAGGCCTATTGTTACGCCGACTTTCACGGTAATGAAACCGCGGAGCTGTTTATTTATCTGGTCTATTATCGATGAGGTCGCCGCTTTCTTATCGGCGCCGAACAGGGTTTTGAATTTCTCCACGAACATGTCGTAGTCGGATAGTATGAAATAGGTGAGAAAGAAAAGCAGGAAAGCCTGAAAGCCCAGTGACGTTATCGAACCGATACTTTTAAAAAATACCTTGCCCGCCCCGGAAAAATAGGATGGATCGAATTTAAAATCTTTTATTTGGGGAAACAGCCCCGGAACCTGTTCCAGGTAAGAGCCAACGAAATTTTTCGCTTTATCAAAAAACACCAGGCCTGCCTGTTGGTACCTGGGGAAATCACGAGCGAGGTCGGCAATTTCCGAGATCAGCACGAATGCCAGCACCAAGCCGATACCTAATAATATCATCATGACTATCAATACCGCCAAAAAATGCGGCACTTTGATTTTCTTGAGAAATTCCACGACCGGCACCAGAGTATAAGCGGTGGCGGCGGCTATGGTCATCGGGATAAGTATAGGCGCGGCGTAGTAAAAAAAGGCGGCCGCGGCGGAAACCGCCAGTACCGGCAAAGCCACCGAGCTTAGCGTTATCGATTGTTGCTGCCCTGAGTCCATAAATCCTCCGGGTAAAATATTTATTAAGTCAATTATTATTAAGTATAATATCAGCCGTTTCTTTAGTCCGGCCGGTCAGTTTCGTAATATCCTGATCTTTCAGTTTGGTCATCAGGTCTTTAAAATCGACTGCTCCCAGCTTTCTTATGATGATTCCAAGCGGGCGCGGCTTCAATTTCAGCGTCTCAAGCCAGGGATAAAAAACCGCGATTTCGTGTTTTCGCCATTTGTCCAGGGCCGGAAGTCTGCCGGTTTCGGCTATCGCTTTAAGTTTCTCTTTGATCGCCTTGCCGGCGCCGGCAATTTTATCGAACTGACCCGCGTTGACCAACTGATCGAAAGGCGTATCCAAATTTCGCAAGCTGTCCGCGACTTTTCGATATGATGACGACTTAAACGGCAGTTCACCCGCTAAATCCAATAAATCCGCCAGCTCGAAAAACATATTTGCCGCTTCGTTGTTAGTCATTTTCAGTCAGCAGTTTTTTAAATTCAACCTCATCCAAAATCGTAATTCCCAGCTTCAAAGCTTTGTCATATTTGCTGCCGGGTGAGGTTCCGACTATTACATAGTCAGTATTCTTAGTTATTGTCGATGTTACCCGGCCGCCAAGTTTTTCGATTTGTTTTTTAGCGTCATTGCGGGAGTAATTTTCCAGCGTGCCGGTCAACACGAATGTCTTGCCGGCTAATCGGCCATCAGTTGATCGAGTCGCTTCTTCCGGAAATACTACGCCGCGCCTTTTAAGTTTGTCGAGCACTTCCAGGTTACGTTTATCATCGAAAAAAGCGATAATGGAATCGGCTACAATCGGGCCGATCTCATTGATCTGCATCAACTGCTCCGGGGTCTGCTGTTTGAGTTTGTCGATTGACCCAAACTTCCGGGCTATCACCGAGGCCAGGTGTTCGCCGATATTCCTAATTCCCAGAGCGAAAATCAGATTCTCCAGCGGCCGGTTTTTGGATTTTTCCAGAGCCTTTTCCAGATTGGCAAACCACTTTTCGCCGGTACGCTCCAGCTTAAGAATTTCATCTTTGTGTCGCGGAATATCATAAAGGTCGGCGATATCGTGAATGAATTTTTTATCGACCAGCATCTCCACCGTTTTATAACCCAGGCCGTCGATATCCATCGCGCCCTTAGAGGCGAAATGCGCGATACTTTCAACCAGCTGGGCTTGACAATAAGGATTGATACAACGGTTGGCGGCTTCGCCTTCGATCCTGATCGTTTTAGAATCGCAGACCGGGCAAGATTTCGGCATCTCAAACGGCTTTTCCTTGCCGGTTCTTTTCGAGGTTATCACCGATACCACCTCGGGAATAACATCCCCGGCCCGCTGGATAAGCACGGTATCGCCGATTCTGATATCTTTGGCCTTGAGTTCGTCCTCATTATGAAGCGTCGCTCTGGAGACTACTACGCCGCCTACTTTAACGGGTTTAAGATGGGCTACCGGCGTGAGAATACCGGTCCGGCCAACCTGCACCTGAATATCTTCCAGAATAGTCGTCACCTGTTGCGGCGGGAATTTCCAGGCGACCGCCCAGCGCGGCGACCGGGCTATTTGCCCTAAAATATCCTGTTGGTGGTTATTATTTACCTTGATGACAATGCCATCGATATCATAATCAAGGCTATCACGTTTTTGAGCGATTAGATCATAATATTTTTCGACGTCGCCGGTGCTTTTAAACAGCTTAAGAAATTCACTGACCTTAAATCCCAAATCCTTCAGGTAACTCATGGTATAGAAATGGTTGTCGAATTCCGCCCCGTTGGCCCTGCCGACCGCGTAAGCGAAAAAATATAGCGGGCGCGAGGCGGTAATTCTCGAATCAAGCTGGCGAAGACTTCCGGCGGCCGCGTTACGGGGATTGGCAAAAACCTTATCGCCGGCCTCAAGTTGTTTTTGGTTAAGCCGGTCAAACTGCGATTTGAATATTATGACCTCGCCCCTGATTTCGATTAGTTTAGGAATATCGCCGCCGCCAAGCCTGATTGGAATTGTCCTGATAGTTTTCAAATTGGCCGTTATGTTTTCGCCTATAGTGCCATCGCCGCGGGTCGAACCGGTAACCAGTAGGCCATTTTCATATACAAGTTCCACGGCTAATCCGTCGAATTTTAAATCGACCACATATTCGATTTGTCCGCCCTCGCCGGCTAAAAGTTCATTCACGCGTCGGTCGAAATCCCGAAATTCCTCCACTGTGGTCACCTTGTTAAGCGATAACATGGGCAAAGCGTGCGTGACGCTGTCGAATTTTTCCAGCGGCCTGGCACCTACTCGCTGAGTGGGTGAATCGGGCGCAACCAGTTCGGGATGAAGCTCTTCCAGTTCAAGCAATTTGTCGAAAAGCCGGTCGTATTCGGCATCCGATATCTCAGGCTGGTCCAGACTGTAATATCGATAATTATGATATTCGATTTGCCGACGAAGATCGGCCGCCTGTTTTTTTATCTTCTCTGGAACCATAAACGTTTTAAATCATAACATTTTTTATCGTGACTGTCAAAAAGAAGTTGCGGTTTTATTGGCTGGTAATTAAGGAATAACCTTGACACGTTATGCCTGGTTGCTATAAATTCAGATGCCGTGAATTGTAAAAATTAAAAATACCGGGAGACTGGAAATGAAAAAGATCGTACTAATCGCGCTATTTTTTGGTTTATTATTGACAGGCTGCTTTTTAAGCTCAAGTAAAACCGACCAAGGCGAACAGGTTCTGGCCCGGGTGGACTCCAAGACAGTCACCGCCGCCCAGCTCGATTCGATAGCCGAGGCCAAAAGCATCGTTATTAACGATACCACCGATGTTAAAGCTTTAAAGACGGAATTATTGGATACATTAATCGATAACGCATTAATCCAAATGCGTCAGGATTCCATCGCGCTGACTCTGGATAATGATTTGGCTTTTTCGGAAAAGCGTAATGATGATGTCTCCAACGCTGTTTTCCGGATGATGTTCGAAGGGGAGATTTCTAATAAAGTGAAAATTGATTCATCGGAAGTTCTTCAATATTATCAGGATCATCTTGACCAATTTAAAAACCCCGAACAGGTCAAAGCCTCTCATATTCTAATTCCGCCGCCGCCTCCGGATACCGCCGGTGTTAAGGACAAGGAAAAAATAAAAGCAATAATAAATAAAAACGATCAGGAAACGAAGAAACGGGCTGAGGCGGTATTCGATAAAGCGAAAAAAGGCGAAAACTGGGATAGTCTGGTAGTAAAATATTCGCAGGACGCGACCAATAATAAAAAGGGCGGAGATCTTGGCTATTTCCCGCGTGGCCGGATGGTGCCGGCTTTTGATTCGGCCGCTTTCGCGGGCCAGGTGGGAGAGATTATCGGGCCGGTTAAAACACGGTTCGGCTATCATATTATCAAAATCGTTGATAAAAAACCCGAAGAGCCGCGTGAACTAAACGAGGAATTGCGCGCCGACATAGAAAAACAACTGACTAAAACTAAAGAAAGAGATATGGCCAACGAATTTCTCGATTCGCTTAAAACGCAGGCAAATTACGTTTTTAACGAACCAATTCTGGCTCTGCCCGACAGCGGACTCGACCCCGCCACCTGGGTTATGATCGTAAATAGTACCGATACCGTTTATGAAGACAGGCTCCAAAAAGAATTTTACAAATATCTTCGCCATTACGGGATAGCCGATACGGCCTGGACGATAGACACCAAAAAAGATATGTTAAAAGACATTTCAGTCACATATCTCCTTCGGGCGGCCGGCAAGAAACTGGGTTATTTTGAAATGCCGAAAGCTATTGAGGAGTATGATGATTTCACAAATCGTGAAGCCGAGTTAAGAACTAAAAATTCGTTGCGCGATCTGGAATACAGTCCCAGTGAGGACGAGATCGAACAATTTTTCAACGCGAATTTCGAGGAACGGTATAAAGAGAAAAAACCGCTTCATATTCAGCATATTATTTTTAAGGATTCAGCCGAAGCCCTGATTATCAGAGATTCGATTCTGGCCGGCGCCGATTTCAAAGAAATGGCTTTGAAATATTATCCAGGCGAACCGGAAATCCGCGAAGTGGCTTATGATTTGGGCTATATCTCGGAAAAAGAGCTGGGGCCGGAATTTTTCGATTATGTCAACACCTTGAAAGTCGGCGATGTGTCGTTGCCGTTTAAGACCGAATGGGGATATCATATTGTTAAACTGGTCGACAGGCGTGAAGATAAAAAGCTGGATCAGGTCCGCCCCGGAATACGGGAGGCTCTGATTGAAGCCGCTGACGCTAAAGTCAGAAATCAATATCTTAGCCAACGCCGTTTGGAAGTCCCGATTGTCATTGAAGAAAAAGCCCTTAAAAAACATAAATTTCCGGAGTCGCTGTATTCTGTCGAAATCACTCCCAAAGGGTGATTGCATGGCTGAAAGACCATCAGTCATTGATAAATCGTATATAAGCTGGAAAGGCGAGCTTTGCCGTAAAGGCATACATCTGGCATCGCTGTCTATCCCTGCAGGTTTTTTCATATTTAATCCGGGCGTCGTTAAAGCTTGTTTGATAGTAGCCGCAACGATTTCTCTCATTTTCGATCTGGCCAGAATATTCGGCGATGGTTTCACGAAAAAATTTCTGGATTCAGTATTCGGTTTCATCATCCGGCCTCGCGAGGAAAAAAGGCTTTCAGGTTCAACTACTATTCTGGCCGCGGCTTTGGCGGTATATTTTATCTACGATCTCAAAATTGCAGCCGCTTCGATGACAATAATCGTAATCGGCGATACCGCCGCCGCCATAATCGGCCGACGGTTTGGCCGGATTAAGTTTAAGAACAAATCTCTTGAAGGCACTCTGGCATTTGTAGTATTTTCGAGTCTGGGCGTCTATCTAATTCCTGATCTCGCGTTTCAAATAGGATTTATCGGGGCTATAATCGGCGCTTTTATAGAGGCTTTGCCGGTACCGATAGATGATAATATCACCGTCCCATTGATTGCCGGCGGAGCAATGCAGTTACTTGTCCATTTTAAAATTATGATGTGAGTAAATATTACTGGAACTTTTAGCGGAAAATATTCATATTATATAATAAGTTGATTAGAATATTGTTAAAGACTAAAAGTAGCATGATTCAATATTTTAAAAACATTCTTGACAAAGACAGTTCATATTTTTATCTTTTCATAGATTTAATCAATTTAATCCAGCGGGAGGCCATATGCTCAAAGGTAAGGTTAGATGGTTTAACGACTTAAAGGGTTATGGGTTTATCTCATCCAATGACTTACCTGAAGTAGTGTTCGTAAGATTTCATGACATTTGTGCTCCTGGCTATAGAACGTTAAAAAAGGGGGATGAAGTAGTATTTGAAGTTGAGAAATCACCTGTAGGCGTAAAAGCCACTAATGTCATGAAAATGTAATCTAAGCATTAAGTTTGGAAATTAGTACTTAAAAAAGCTGGAATTTAATTATGGCCGTCTGAATCAGGCGGCCTGTTTTTTCAAAGTGGAGAAATAATGCCTGAAGTTATCGATTTGAGATCAGATACGGTCACCCTGCCCACTCCCGATATGCGTCAAGTGATTGCCGCGGCTGAAGTTGGCGATGATGTTTTCGAGGATGACCCGACCGTTAAGCGGCTTGAACAGAAAACCGCCGAAATACTGGGTCAGGAAAAAGCCCTGTTCGTGCCATCGGGAACGATGGCCAATCAAATTTCGCTTCGTACGCTCTGTAATCCCGGCGATGAGGTAATCTGTGAACGCGGTACTCATATTGTCAATTTTGAGGTAGCCGCCGCTCCGGCGCTTTCGGGGATAATGTTGTCGCCTTATGATGGCCGGAAGGGGCGGCTGGATATCCAATTAATAGAAAATGCTGTCCGGCCTCCGAATATCCATCACCCCATAACCAGAGTTATCGCCTTGGAAAACACGCATAATCGGGCCGGCGGTATAGTCTTGGATTTGGAGTATATTGCCCGGGTTAAAGAAATCGCCCGCGAAAATTCATTATCTTTTTACCTTGATGGCGCACGCGTGTGGAACGCCGCTATCGCGCTCGGTGTAAAGCCCGGCGATATAGCCAGACATTTTGATATGGTGTCGGTATGTTTCTCCAAGGGCCTCGGCGCCCCTATAGGATCGGCGGTTTGCGGCAGCGCGGAATTAATAAAGAAAGCCCGAAGGATACGAAAGATGTTCGGCGGGGGAATGAGGCAGGTTGGCATTATCGCCTCGGCGGCGCTTTACGCTTTGGAAAATAATTACTCTCGGCTTAAAGAGGATCATGTTAACGCGAAAAGATTAGCCGACGGGATAAAAAATATCGATGGTATTTCAATCGATATCAACGATATTCAAACGAATATCGTTGCCTTTGAATTGAAAATGCCGGTTGAAAAATTTATTGCCGACGCGCGGGCGAAAGGCTTATTAGTTGTGCCTTTCGGCAAAAACCGGGTCCGCGCGGTGCCTCATCTTGGCATCGATGAAAGCGACATTTCGAAGGCCATAGAAATAATTACCGAGGTGGTTTCGGCCAACTGAATATATTATCCCAACCGCCGATAATCAATAATGATATAGATTTTAAAGTAAGGAGCGAAGCGATTAAATCATTAATTATAAATGTATGTCTTTTCGCTTTTTGGGTTTTCAGCATGGTTCTGGTCTACAACCAGAATTATGCCGGTTCTCGGGTCAGCAACCTGACAGAATACCAGACCGTGACCGATATTGAGGCCGATACCCAGCGATGGTTTAATGTAACCTTAAACGGCAATAAAATCGGCTACGCGATGACATCGTATAGTCATTCGGAGTTGGGATACGTATTCAAAGATTATTCTCTCTTAAGAATGCCTATGGCTGGCGTACTGCGAGAAGTGCTTCTGGATTTTTACGCCGTGATCGATAGAGAATACTCTATCAAGACTTTTACTTTCGGCTTAACTTCAGGCGACTACTCCACCGACATTTTGGGCGGCGTGAAAAACGGTTTTCTTGATGTTAAGGTCCAAACGGGCGGCAAGCCGACAAAACTCGTCTTTCCGGCGGCGAATGGGCTGTATTTACCGGGCATGGTTTCCTATCTTCTGGCCTCCAAAAGTTTTCCCCAGGGCGAATTCAAACTGGCGGGCTTTGATCCGTTCGCACTGGTCGTATCGGATATGATTATCGATGTCGGGCCGAAAGAACGAATCGAGGTCGATGGCAAGAGCTACGAAGCTTATCGCCTGGATGTCACCGCCTCCGGTGTCACTTCGATAATGTGGGCCACCGATGACGGCGGCGTTATCAAAGAGGAGGAAGCGGCCGGCATGGAGATGGCTTTGACAACTAAACAAAACGCCCTTAATATCCCGGATATCAACCCGGATTGGGATATATTAAAAAGCCTGGCCGTAAGGGTCGACAAAGAGATAGAAAATCCTCGTGATGTCACTTATATGAAAGTTCAGTTAATCGGCATAGAAGCGGCCGGCTTCAACCTTCAGGATGATTTTCAAAATGTCGTTTCCACCGATCCCCTTATAGTTGAAGTAACTAACGAGCCCTGCCGGGCCGATTCCAACAAGGCTGAACCGAAAGACTTGAAAACGTACTTACAATCGGAATCGTTCTTGCAAAGCGATGATCCGCGTATTATCCGACAGGCGAAACTGATTGTCGGTGACATCAAAAATGACAGCCTGAAAGCGTTGGCCCTGGCCGATTGGGTTTATAAAAATATCGAAAAAGATTACGCCGTGTCGTTGCCCTCGGCAGTGGAAGTTCTTCGCGTAAAGCGAGGCGATTGTAATGAACATTCAGCTCTTTATACCGCGTTAGCCCGGGCGGTCGGCATACCGACTAAAATTTGCCTGGGCATAGTGTATAATAAGGGAATGTTCTATTACCATGCCTGGCCGGCAGTATATTTGAATAATTGCTGGCAGCCGATCGATCCGACTTTAAACCAGTATCCGGCGGATGCCACGCATATTAAGCTTCTGCATGGCAGTTTCGATGCTCAAGCCAGTTTGATGCGGGTCGTCGGGAAACTTGAAGTGAAATTGATTGAATATAAAACATCCCTTAATTTGGCGAGCGTTCAATGATTAAAATTTCCGGTCTAAAAAAGAAATTTGGCGATCAAACCGCGGTTGACAATTTAGATCTCGATATCGGCGCGGGCGAACTGTTTGGGTTTTTAGGACCGAACGGGGCCGGCAAGACTACTACTATCAAGATGATAACCGGTATTCTCAAGCCGACCTCAGGCAAAGTTTTTATAGCGGATTTGGATATGCAAAAATATCCGGAAAAAGCTAAAAGCCGGATAGGTTATATTCCTGACGCCCCTTATTTGTACGACCGTCTCACCGCTCGAGAACATCTCCAATTTGTCGGCGGTTTGTATAATTTAAGTAAGGCTGAGATTGTCGCGCGTTCGAACGAGTTGTTTGGAATTTTCGGGATGAACGGCTGGGCCGATAAAAGATGCGAGGAGTTCTCGCACGGCATGCGGCAGAAACTGGTTTTTTGCTCCGCGCTTTTGCATCGGCCCAAAGCGCTGGTAGTGGATGAACCGATGGTCGGGCTGGATCCCCAATCGACGCGGCTAGTCAAGGACTTGATGAAGCAATACGCCCTTAAAGGCAATACGGTTTTTATATCGACGCATGTGCTTTCGATCGCGGAAGAATTATGCGACAGGATTGGCATCATCAACAAAGGCAAGCTTATCGCGGTGGGTACCCTGGCCGAACTGAAAACCAAAGCCGCCAAAGGCGATATTAATCTCGAGACATTGTTTTTAAACCTGACCGAAAGCACAGCTTGACCCATGAACGTATTCAAGCATGTCATAAACTATAAGCTGATAAATATGACCTCGTATTTGCGCGAATCAGATCTGGAGCGCAAACTCAGGTTTTATACCGGCGCTCTGGTGATGCTGATATTTTTTGGGGCGGGTCTATATTTCTTTTATTACATGTTCAATTATTTGGCCGGCCTTCAGGATATCGGCTACCTGCTGATCGACAAGATTATGTCTATCGGCTTTCTGGCGATATTTATCATGCTGGCTATCTCGAATATCATAACCTCGATTTCGACTTTATATCGTTCGAACGAGACGATTTTTTATTTCTCGACGCCGATGCCGCATCTTAAAGTGTTCGCGATCCGTTTTTTCGATAATGTGATGTATTCGACCTGGGGCGTACTGCTTCTGGGCATACCGATAATAGTCGCTTATGGCATAGTGAGGGATTTTCAGTGGTGGAAATATTTTGTCGAAATAATCGGTATTCTTGTGCCATTCACTATTATCCCGGCCTGTCTCGGTGTCGGGTTTACTATAATTGTTTATTTGCTCTCGAAATATATTCATCCCCGGGCGTTATTTTTAAGTTTGATAGCGGTTTCGAGCCTGGCCGTGATACTATATATAAAACTGGGTCAGTCTACGACTTTGACTCACAATGTATTCGCCGATTGGCGGATATTGAATCGGTTTCTGGGATCGCTGGCAGCCACATCTTTTCCGTTTTTGCCCAGTTTTTGGGTCACCGAGACGCTGAAAAACATGGCTAATAATACCAGCGGAGGCTTCAATATATACTTATTATCCTTGATTTCGACCACCGCGATTTTGCTTCGATTGTTGTTCGTCCTTGCCGACAAGTTTTATTATAAAAGCTGGCAAGCTTCGATTGGCCTATATGCCACGGCTCAGTCAAAAATTATTAGGAACAGACAATTACCCAGATTTTTTCACCTGCCCGCGTGGCTGCCCTATGATTTTCGCAGCGTGCTTGCCAAAGACCTCAAGCTTTTTGTGCGTGAACCGGCGCAATGGGGGCAGTTCGCGGTGCTTCTGGTGCTATTGATAATTTACCTGGTCAATCTCAAACATTTCCCCAATAATCTGGCCGAAAAATTCTGGCACACGGTGATCAGTTTCGCCAATTTCGCTTTTACCGGATTTATTCTGGCCACGTTGTCTATCCGCTTTGTCTATCCCAATATCAGCCTTGAGGGCAAGGCGTTCTGGGCGATAGCGTCATCGCCGATGTCTATTAAGCGGTTGTTCTGGGAAAAATTCTGGCTGGCTTTTATAATTTTCGTACTCCTTGCCGAAGTGCTGGCTTTTATTTCGAATATAATGCTGGGCCTCACAGGCTATATGATGATACTTAGCTTTTTCTCAATCTTACTGATGTCTGTCTCCCTGACAAGCTTATCGGTGGGTATGGGCGCGGTGTTTCCGAAATTCGAGGAATCTAACCCGGGCCGAATAGCCTCTTCGATGGGAGGGATGATAACTACCGTCCTTAGCCTGGTCTACGTTGCCTTGATGGTGATAATATTAGCCCTGCCGACTTATCATTACAGCGCTTATGTCATCGATGGCCTGGCCGAATTTCCCGCCAGAGAATTTTTGTATGCCGGTGTCATGATTTTAGTTTTGAATTTGACAACCATCATTATTCCCATTAAAATCGGCTTAAAGAGTTTAAGTTCAAGGGATTTTTAGCCAAAAGAGTTTTCGACATCCGAAATTAGGCTTCGGTTCAGCCTATAAAGGATTTTCTTTTGCACTAAAGATTGAGGGTTAATATATATGAATAAAATAATATTCACCGGCACAGGTTCAGGCCACCCATCGAAAGACAGGGCTTGCTCTTCGTTTATCGTAAAAACAGCTTCCGGGCAATATCAGTTCGATGCCGGCGAGGGCTTTTCGAGTTCGGTACAACGATGTAGGCTTGATGTTAATAACATAAATAAAATCTTTATTTCCCATCTCCATCCGGATCATATAAGCGGGTTATTTTTAGAGTTGCAGTTGATGTATTTAATTGGCCGCCGGAAGCCGCTGGTTATTTTCGTGCCGCCGGAGGCCGTTGGCGGTTTAATGAAAGCGACTGATTTGTTTTATTTATTCAAAGAGAAATTTCCATTTGCGTACAGTTTCAAACCGATTTTATCAAACCCGGTTTATCACGATAAGGAACTTGTAGTCGAAGCTTATCCGAATCTGCATCTAACCGGCAATGAACCAATCATTAAAGAACATAAGAAGCCAAATAAAATGCAGTCATTTAGTTATCTGATGGAAATCGATGACAAACGGATATTCTATTCGGGCGACTTGACGGATAAGGATGAAATCAGTAACTTAATAGATGGAGTCCACACCGCGATAGTAGATGGATTTCATGTTGATTTGCAGGCGCTGTTCAATACCTGTATGACCGGGAAAGTAAAGAGATTGATCTTAACGCATCTTCCTGATGAAACTGT
>CAZFSN010000079.1:0-13499 GCA_964521815.1 uncultured Ignavibacteria bacterium
TATTCATCTGCTATCCCCGCCTTTCTGATATGGTCTTTATTCATCAAAATCTATGCCTTCACTAAGAATTATTCTAACCCAAGCAACTACAATCAACTAATAAACTTATATATATAATTAAAAGTCCAACCAATCAAGTAATTGTTCAAAATATTAATAATTGTTCATTCCTGAATCACTTGATTCTTGCCGAGAAACAGCTGTTGCAATATCTATATTAAATAAGGAGTTTATGGTATGGTTTCTGGTAGTTTTTAATATCGGGTAAAATGTCGAGTTTCTGGAAAGTAGCAGCTTGATTAAACGGTAATTGTCTTTGATATAAGCCAAAGAAGCTAATTTCAGATTTAGTGATTTGCCGTACATTTAATCAATTCCGTTTTTTAATAACTTTAGCCGGATTACCAACGGCTACACTATAAGGGGGGATATCTTTGACAACCACGCTACCGGCCCCTATAATTGATTTTTCTCCTATATTTGCCATAACCACAGAATTCTCACCGATAAAAACATTGTCGCCAATCGTTACGAATGAATAAACACCATCCTTCTCGAGTATGCCGACTTCCGGATCATCGAAATTATGCTGTCTTCCTCCGGATAATATGCTTACTTTATTCCCAATCGCAACTTTATCACCAATATGAGCATAACCAATCAGGGTATAGACGCCTATCCCGAAATTTTTGCCGATTTTGATTTTATGTTTAGAGATCAATGTTCCGAATAATAGGATAAAATGCTGAAATAGTTTGTCTTCTCCCGGAGTCTCGATGTAAGCGATTAATCGCGCTTTCTGACAACTTTTGCAGGATTTCCCACAGCCAATGAATATGACGGTATATCTCTCAACACAACACTTCCCGCCCCTATTATAGTTTTCTCTCTTATATTAGCCATAACTATAGAATGATCTCCTACAACACTCTCATCCTGACCACATCAAAGTTAAAATCCCTTAAAATATTTACTTATTCCTTCTAATAATTGCATGTAATTTAAATAACAATTTCTTTAACATAAACATTAAGGATAGCAATTTTACAGAGCAGCTGTTTTTTAGATTTTTTTTAAAGATGATAATATCAGAGGACGTAAAACTATCTGTTCCAAATCTTCTTTTGTATTGCGAATCACCTATTCCAAAATTTAATATTCTCGGTTTTTCGTATGCATATAAGTCTTCTATCATCTGATAAAATAAAACTGTTCCAGGTGATAAATTAGAATATTTTTCGTTATATGCTATATTTGAATAATGAAATATATCTCTATGATGATAGCCAAGAACAAATGCCCATGGCTCATCCTCGGCTATGAGTAAGTATGAGCGAAAAAGTTTATTTTTTGCTAAGGATTTATATAATTCATTTTTCTCTTTTGAAAATATATGGCTTTTTTCATCTGTATTAGATTTCCATGAATTGTTAATAACATATTTACCAGATTCTATAAAGTGGTCTATTTGAGAAGTCTCCGTGATACGTTCTAGTCGTAATTTGCCTTCGGATACTTCAAGAGCAATTCGACACTGTCTTTTTAAATTGTATCTTTCTTTTTTATTGAAATTCAATAAATATTCATCAAAAGTATCATTAAATTTAATGAACGTAAATTTGCTTGGCTCTCTCTCAACAAAATGAATATACTTTTTTAAGTAGTGTATTCTTTTGAAAAAAGAATTTTCTTCTTGTAAACATTTAAAAAAGATAGCCTCTAATTTGGGATATCTACTAAATAACTGTTGGAATATTTCATCATATTTCTCTGCGGTCGCATCTCCAATTGGTTCCCCGCCCATAACGTAAGCACAAGCAAATTTATATGAAAATATATTTATCCTTTTAATTGAAAATGCTATTTTCTTATCATTAAGTTCAAACGGTATAATTGATTCTACAATATTAGAATCAGATTCGGATATACCTAATAAGTATTTACTCGGATCAAGGCTCTGAACAGCATCAAACCAAAAAGGAGAAGAATACAAAGCATAAGGGCTATTATGTGACTGAAGCATTATATTCCAATCATTAAGTAACTTCTGTTGTATAGATACATTGGTTGAAGTAATTATTGCGGTTTTCATCTTCTATTATTTAAATTTCTATCAAAGGATAATTATATAATTTCATTTTCTTATTTCAAAATTCCAGATATTGAATATTTTCACTTTAGTACTCTTATGTTTGAAACCCGCTTTAATATTACTTCTACTCGACGATTCATTACCTAAAACGACATTTCCAATAATATTGAATTCATGAAATTTATTTCTACTGAGTATCTCCTGGAATAAATTTTCAAGAAGTATAGTAAAATAATTGTGTCCTCTAAAATCAGGAAGAATAAAACAATCACGTATAAGAATATTATGTTGATCTTTTATTGCATCCTGAAGTGGTTCTACCCAGCATAAACCAATCAATAAATCAGAAGTATTCCTTCCTATTATACAAAAACAGCCATTTTCAAAATCCTTTTTCATCCTTCGCAGTAGATTTTCGCCCTCAAAAGAATATAATGACTCTAAATCTGTTTGAGTTAATTGTTCAAAACGATCAATGGCTTCACTTTTTAAGTCAGTAGTAATTTTCTTGGTTTGAGATATATCACAACTACTTTTCACATAAACATATTTAATACTTATTCCAATTTTTGGAATAATAAACACTGTAAATACATACCATGCTGTTTTAATATATCCATGTTTTCGAATTCGTTGTTTTAACGACTTTGGAATCATAAAATCACCTATGAATAACTAAACTTGCTACTTTAACTGATAAACATCTCATAAAGTTCTTCGTACTTTTTTACAATGACTTTTTAATCAAAATGTTTATGAGCATACGTATTTCCAGCTTTGGCAAGTTTTATTCTTAGGTCATTATCATCTATCTGAGTTTTCCCTTTCAACATCTAAACAATACAAAAGTCTTATCGAATTGTCAATAATTTTCTCTTTGCCTGTGTTCAGTTTCATCAAAGCCCTGGAACCAAGCTCAATATCTGTAATCCGAAGTGAAATAATTCATCGGTTTTAAATATATTAGTGGCAATTAAAGATAATGCTGCCAACAGACTTACTGATATAAACGATACGAACCAAATCAAAGGAATCAACAGCTTTTTCATTTTATCTCCTTGGCATATTGTTTCTGGTAATAATTGGTATAAATATCCTCATGGCGGATAATGGCGTTTTTCAAAGCATAATGATCAGAAGCGAAAGATTTGGCGGCATCGCCAATGCTAATTCTTAAAGCTTCATTAGATATCAATTGGCTTATCTTATCGCAAAATTCATCCAGATTATCAGCCTGAAATACAAGTCCCCCCACACCACCGATAGCTTCGGCATTCCCGCCTACATCAGATACGACAGAAGGAATGCCGGCGGCCATATATTCAATAATGGAATTAGACAGACTTTCTGATTTTGAACAAAGTACGCCAATATCCATACTTGCTAAATAGGGTAGAACATCAGTTTGTTGACCGGCAAGAATAACCTTTTCTTTCAATTCATAATCGTTAATAAGATTTTCAATAAGTGGTCTTTCTTCGCCTTCACCAATGATTAAAAACATAGTAAGGGGATAACGTTTCGTGATTTGGGCAGCCATTTTAACGAACAGTATCAAATTTTTTACGGGCCTCAAATTTGCTACTATGCCAATGAGGATTTGATCCTCTGTAAGGCCAAGTGTTTTACGAGTATTTTCGCGATATCTGCCGGTAAGACTAATAAATTTATCCATAATCAATCCATTATGAATAACATGAATCTTTTGTTCACTTACTTTCTCAGATTGAGCGACATATTTAGCATTTATATGAGAATTTGATATGTACAATGTCGTCATAAATCTGAAAATTTTAAGTAATAAGAGCCAAAACAAGCTATGCCAATAACCGCGCCCGTAATTCCTTCTGCTTGAAATTATTACCTTAATTCCGGAAAGATACGCGGCGATAGTCCCGAAAAAATTGCCGTCTCTGAAGAAAGTTTGTACAATCTTGATATTATTATGTCTACAATATTTTTTAAATTTGGTAATTGCCGGCATTAAATGGGTTAATCTAAAAGATTTCATATCAAGTATCAAAACAGGAAATTCGTGGTTTGTATTTTGTAGCCACTCGGAATTTCTTAGACAAATAAGATGCGGCTTAAACTTGCTTTTATCCAGATTTTGGATAAGTAACAACAATTGTTTTTCAGTGCCCGCGGCGGGTTTAAAGATAGTATCTATTACATAGGCAAGGTGTATCATGTATTTTCCCCCCTGCAAATTATATAAAAAAAGTTAATATATATCAATGGATTTTGCATATTGCCTTCGATAAAAAATGTCTGGACAATATCAAATTTTTCACTTTTATGAAGCCGATTAAATTGTCTGATAAAACTCACGAAGCTAAAGCTCAATAGTTTCCTAAAATTAAATATAAATACCGGAAAATCGAATGATTGAGATTTTAGCCACGGAGAATCTCTCAGGCAGATAAGGCAGGGCGTAAATCGCTTTCTATCCAGATTATTCAACAACATCAGCAATTGCTGTTCTGTGCCCGCGGACGGGCTATCGATAGTATCTATGATATACGCGATCTTAATCATTTTACAAAACGCTTTTATATACGTCGTAAAGCAGTTCGGCCTGCCGCTTGAATGAAAATTTTTCTATGATAATGTCATAACCGGTTTGTCCGAATCGATTCCTCAACATTTTATCCTCAGCCAGTTTCAAAATTTTTTCCGTCAACTTGACTGGATCCCCGGCGGGCGTCAAAAATCCGCTGACGCCATCCTCGATAAGCTCCGGCACGCCGCCGACCGCCGTCGCCGCTATCGGGATTTTGAAAGCCATTGCCTCCAGAACGATATTTGGCAAACCTTCGGAAAATGACGGATTGACCAGAATATCGCTGCCTTTGAGACAGCTTAAAAAGTCTTTTTCGAAACCCGGACATATCACTTTATCACCGATTCCCAGGCCGTCTATCATATTTCTGATTACCGGTAAATCGGGGCCATCTCCGTAAAGCAAGAACCGCAGGCGGGGATTTTTTGTCAGGGCAATAGCCGCCGCCTGCACTAAAATTTTCTGTCCTTTTTCGGCGCTGAAACGTCCGCCTGCCAGGCAGATAATAGAATCCTGAGGCAGACTGAATCTCGCTCGCAGATCAGCCGCTGTCACCTGCTTGAAATACGCGGGATCGACAGCATTGTAAGCTACGGCTATTTTTTTCGCGGGTATCAATAGCCAAACGAGCCTGCGTTTCTGTTCCTGTGATACCGCCACGATTCGATCAGCGAACCGAATAATTATTTTATCCAGAGTATGAAACGATTTTATTTTCAGGTTTTCCGAGGTCCAGCCTCTGGAAAAAGCCAGCCATTTGGTCTGCATGCCCAGAGTAGCCAGAAAACCGATCAGATGAGTTCTATAGTCATGAGTGCACAGGATTTTTATGTCATTATCTCCAAGGTATTTTCTCACGCTTTTCACGGCGCCGAAATCGTAAGCGTTTTTAACCGAAAAAGTGTGAGTAGGTATTTTATCCTTATCGATAACCTGTATGAATTCGGGAATATTGCCGTTCTCGGTAAATGAGCACACCGTTATCCGGAAATCCGAATTTTGAGCCAGCCGCGCGTGCAGGTGAAGCTGGCGTTCGGGGCCGCCATAGAAATTTGAGGCTCGAAGGTGAATTACCCGGCAATCACTCATCGATTTTTCTTTCCGTTCTTTTCCAGCTGTGACGGCCAATAGTCAATAAAGCTTTAATCTGAAGCAACAGAAACCAGAACCCGTAGCGGGGAATATATAAAAGCGATTTTAACGCCGCTTTCTTATTGGAGATAAATATGATGCCGCTTAATAAATATAAGATTAAAAGTAATATTAACAGTAATCCCCATAAGGCGAAAATATAATTAAAACCGCCCGAGGCGAAAAGCCCCAGGACTATGGCTATGCAGGCGATATATATCAGAAGCGGTCGGCTCAGAAGTAAAAACGAGAGTCCTAACTCGACCAGATCGAATCTCGCGTTTTTGAAACCCATCTTGAAAAGCGGCCACATTTTATTTTTTATGAGTTCGAATGTGCCGGAAGCCCAGCGCGTTTTTTGGCTATATGATTGATCCAGCGACGACGTTGCCGGCGCGAACACCAGGCTTTCCGTGTTGAAATCTATTCTGAATCCTTCAACCAGAAGGTTTACCGCGTATTCGACATCCTCGGTAATAGAATGCGATTCCCAGGGGTGGTTTTTTAACAGGCCGCTTTTGATCGCCATGCCGGTACCGCGAAGAAGAATCGGTAATTTAAGTATCGATCTTGGTCTGTAAAAGAAAAGGTTTTCGACAATATTGGCCATCTTCTGCAAATATGACAAAGCGGTATTCTGTTCGACCGAGAAACCATAGTATAGCTGAACCGCTTCCGCCCCGCTTTCAAGCGATCTGGCCATCTCCTTGAGCATGTTGGATTCAACTATCGTATCCGCGTCCACAATTGCCACCGCGCTAAACCGATCGAGGTCGAATTGATTGATTGCCCATTCCAGGGCGTAGCCCTTACCCCTATTTGCTTCGTCGGTTCTTTCCAGGACCGTGACCCCATACTCCCGGGCAATCGCCGCCGTAGAATCGGTACAATTATCGGCGATTACGGTAATATCCGCGCGGCCAATTTTATCCAATCTTTGTAAACTTTCCAGAGTCCGGCGAATGACATCTTTCTCATTATGAGCGGGCACTAAAATCAGAAAATCATAGTCGGGAACAGATTCGACATACTGTTGTTCGCCGACTAAACCTACAAATAATAAAAAATACAAATAAATGACCGCCAATGACAGGCCCAGAAGCATAATTAGCGCTATAATGCCAAAAATAATCATTTTCTACTAACCGATCCTCGCATCCTCTATTAAATCGTCAAAAAAAGGAAATAATAGAGAATTTGTATTTCAAATCCCACCAAGTCAATATAAGGGATTTCATAAGCAGTTAAAACATTTTCTTGCGCCCAATTTATAGTTTTGCCGAAATGATAATTTACGGCCATTATTTGTTCCTTAAGAAGTTGCATTGGCGTTATGCTTTTAACCCCCATTTGCCATGTTTATCAAGCATTCAACGAAAAGGCGATTCAATCTTGAGGACCGGCCCGGCTTGCCAGGCGATTTTTAACCGGTTAAATAGCTTTGCCGGGAATATTGCATATCGAAAATCTGTATTTGCCGCGCGCCGTTTGGGCGATCCTGTCGACGAATTCGATATCGTATGACATCGAAGAGCCAAAAAAGAAAGGGATTTTTTCGCTCAAAATCTTCAAAGATTCCTCATTGAAATCATCGGTTTTTACGATTTTAAAATCCAATTTATTCAGCTTGTTCTGAATAATCTGCACTTGCTTGATACCCGGTACATGTATGGTGAAAGTATCGAGCACCGATATTCCGGAAATAGTCCGGCCGTCGGGAGTGTAGAGGAGATCGGCCGTTCGGCCGTAGATCTTGCCCAGCCGTGGCAAGCCGCGGCCGCAGGCACAGGTTCCGGTCTTGATAGTCGCCATATCGCCGATTTCATATCTGATAAAGGGCATACCCCGATTCCATAAATCGGTGATGACAAGTTTACCGGGCGTTATATCATCCCCGCCGATAACTTCCACATACAGCCCCTCGGCATTGATATGCAGGCCATCATGCCGCTCGCATTCCGAGGCGATAATGCTCAGTTCCTCACAGCCATAGCGATTGAACAATATCTTGCCGAACACCGATTCGATTTTGGCACGTTCATGGTCGTAAAGAATTTCGGCGCTTGAAATTATCCCTTTAATTCCCAGATCGGTGATATTGTGTTCCTCGACAAAGCAGGCTAACGCGTAGAGAGAATGAGCGTGCCCCATCATGATTTTAGGCTTGAAGCGGCGCGTTTTTTCTATAAATTCCAGGATATACTGTTCGGTCATTATCAAAGTATCCAGATAAATCGTTCGGGCATTTAAAAAGTTATAAATCATTTCCTTTGCCGAATATTTCTTTTCGGTGTCTCCCCAGATAGCCGCCAGCTTATCACCTCGATCGCAACCCGCCCAGCGATTGTGACGAATTGTCGCCGCCGCCTTCCAGTCCGCGGCCCGGTAATCGACATATAAGACGAGGGGTACGCTGGTAGAACCGCCGGTCCGTTTATAAACCATATTATCTGTCGTATATTGATCGGAAATTATCTGATTTTGATTTTCCCTGATATTGTCTTTTGTGAGAAACGGCAGCTTTTTAAAATCATCGATCGAGCGAAGCCTTTCGGGATTAAAACCATGTTCAGCGAATCTTCTCTTGTAAAAAGGACAATGCTCGTTAGCATAGCTCGTAATTTCTTTGAGCCGAAGAAACTGTATCTCTTCAATTTTACCGGTCTGATAATATTGCGATTTTTCAAGTTCTTTGAATTTGGGCTTAATATTCTTGTTGTCTTTTATATCATACAATGGAATAGTCAGATATTTAACTAAATATTTAATGATATCCATATCAACGCCCCGGGCCGGTTTCAGCTATAATCGCGCTATCTGATTTAAGATCAGGCAAGATTTCCTGATCATGGACAGGCAAACCATAGCCAGAAATTTTCGGATTCAATAATAGCACCAAAACCGCTGAAATAATAAACCAATTATATCTTAATAAGTTATGCCCGCCCAATCCCATGAAAAACATCAATAATAGATGGCATTTCATGGCCAAGGTCATATTGAGCATAAATTTATTGTCAACGACAGTAAAATATCGCCGCAGTTTTTTAATACTCCCGAATAGAAACACCATCCATAATGTAAAAACGATAATCCCGGTCAGCCCCATCTCGGACATGATTTGGGCCGGTAATGTATGAGATTGCATCCAGACGCTATGATAAATCATCCCCCTAGCGGTAGGGAAATTACCCAGGCCATAACCAAACAATGGTCTATCCATCAACATGTCAAAAGCATAGCCTAAAAATTTAAACCGGCTTTCCGCCGATGTTGCCGCGCCGGTAGGGTCGTCCTGAGTATTTAAATTATCAATACTTTCAAACCTATGCTGATATTGGGCCGGCATGATAGACCAGATTACCATCACAGATAAAGCGATCAGCAAGAAATTCCTTAATTTATGTTTGCCCTCCCATAAAACCAGCATAAAAAATACTAAAACACCCGCCATACCAGTGCGTGAACCTGTTAGTATAACGCACCAGAGCGAAATGAGAGATATGACAGCCAGGGATATTTTGATATAGGCAGGCGACTTCTTTTGAAAATAATAAAAGATTAACGGCAGAGTGTACACGATAGTCGCCGCCAGCGAGTTGGGATCGCCATATGATGTATCCATCCCGAACGCCCTTTCGATACCCATCTCCAACTCGCGGATACCATTATAATAATTTATGACTGCCGATGAGGCATGGAAAGCCGTACCCAGAATCGTGAGGATTATGAAAAATCTGAATTGCTTTTCGTTGTCGATTAGATGGGCTACGCAAAAGAATACTATAAATAATTTGAACAACTGAACCCAAATATCCCATGACCGGGTAATCCAAAATGAAAAAACCACATTGATTAAAGCGATAACCATAAAAGCGATTATACCAATGTGAATATTGGTAATTTTAAATTGGAAGTTATCTTTTAATTTGAGTTTTAACAGGGTCAAGATCAGCATGGCAATACCGAACGCTTTTTCCAATCCGACGATGCCGGGGAACCATATCTCTTGCGGTCTGAAATAGAATATGATTAGATAAAATACCAGCCCAATAAAAGGCCATTTCAATATTATTATCCCCGCCATAACGGCGCCGATCATCGCGAAAGGCAGTATCTTGATATCTGTCACCAAAAAGGCGGGCAACGCCAGGCAGACAGCTAATATCGCTAACTGCAATACTAACTCTCTGGTGATATATATTCTTGGCTGTTGTTTGTTCGCTGCCATAACCGTCCTGATATTTAGCCGGCCCGCTCAAATTAGCTTGCCGGTTCTTCCCCGCGATTTAAAGACCCGCTCATTATTTAGGAATTTTCCGAATGTAAATCATCCGTAAAACGCGGCCCTTTCTGTTCAAGTGTCGGAAAATAAAGCCATCTGTATATTGGGAATCTGTAATATTTAGTCAAGAAAATTATCAAAATCGCCAGGCGCACAAATCGAAGACCTTTAAGACCGGGTTAGATTTCGGCCCGTGAATCACTTATCGGAAGGAGGTTTATCATTAGCCGGCATAGATCCCTTTTTGCGGCATATCATCATCAGGTAAGGACTGAATAAAAAACTTTCGATCCCGCCATTTCTAAATAATATATAAAGCGCCGCATCGATAAGTCTTTGGATTTTCGCGCAGATATGCATCAATTTCAGCTTAAAGGGTTTTTTATTGGATCCGTAAATTAGATGGAAACTGAACGTTCCGACAAACCGACATTTGACGATTTCCACCTTTTCCGGGTCGAATAAAGCAATGAAGTTTTTCTTTTTCATTATCGATAAATTATGCGCTTCAATCGTATGCCGGGCGAAAAACGAAACCATCAGATAGTTTAATCCCCTAAAGTTAGGGATGGCAATACATAGATATCCATTTGGTTTAAGCAAATTCAGATGTTTGTCTACCACATCCCGGCTGTTAGTGAAATGTTCAATAAAGCCATTCGACATTACGATATCGAAATACTGTTGGTATTTCTTCTGAAAATTATCGTCGAAAAAATCGGAATGAATGATTTTTTCGGGATCCAGACCATAATTTTCAAACAACTGCCGATTAATCTCGACTCTGGCTTCGGTATATTCCACGCCGTATGGGACATATCCGAAATTTTCATGCATTATAATCAAGTTTCCGCCGGGGGCGCTGCCGATTTCGATTATCTTTTGTTCGCCCCTGGGCAAATATTTCCGATACATTACATCAAAAAGCAAATATCCGGCATAGCCATATCTCACTTTGTGGAAATAGCGATAGAAAAACCTATAAATAAAGCCGTGTTTGGCGGCCGGCAAATCCTTATCTTTATCGGCCGCCCCATACATGGCATCCCAATATTGTTTTTTTGTCAATTTTTTATTATTCATACCGTCGATCCAGTTCGCCGATATCAATGTAGCTTTTTAAGAAGCTTTAGTCTACCTAAAAATTAACTTTTTTATTTTATCTTATTTACCGATCAATTTGCGGAGACGGGAAACTATCCTGTCTTTATCATAAGGTTCCAGTATTTTCCACCAAAAACCTATACCGCCGCCGGCGCCAACCGCTATTACGGCTATGATAAGCCCGGGCCAGCCATCCAATAATAGATAATATTTTATCAGAAGGCCGATTGGGCAGGTAAATAGAACGCCGATGATTATCATTCTTAAACTATCCAGGTAAAACCGCGACAAGCTAGCTTTGGTGATCTTATGATAAACATAGGGATAGATGAAAAGATAAATTATTACTTGCGGGATAATGGTACCCAGGGCAACTCCATAAATTCCCCAAAATCGAATCAGGATCAGGCTTAAAGTTATCTTGCCGGCCGCCTCACTTAGTACAATATACAACAATGGGCGGTGTCTACTGATACCCAGAAGTATTGAGTTAGATGTGACTTGAGGCAGATAAATAGCCGCCGGTATTATCAGAAGATGAAGAACATTTACGGTTTTCTGGAAATCCGGTCCCATCCAGAGGAAGATGAAATTCGAACCGAAAAAAATTATCCCCACGCAAATTATGGATGACAGGTAGTACAGATAATTTGTCAGTTTGGCATGCAGTTCGTTGATTTCATCAAGCTTGCTGGTAGCATCCAGATGGCTGACGGCCGGGATCAGCGGCACGCCGATAGACATCATCAACGTCCTCAGGTATGTAATCAGCGTGAGCGCGATACTGTAATAGGTGACATCGGTGGTGGTTCGGAATATGCCGATAATTATATTATCGCTGGAAAAAATCACCATCCAGGCGATAACGATGAAAAAGCTGACCAGGCCATATTCGAATAACTCCTTGATCATTTGCTTGTCGATAAATTTGATCTTGTATTCCACCTCCGGTACGATATGCTTTTGGTAGATAGATCTTATTATGAACTTGACGAAGGAAGTCGCGATGGTGATTATGGCCAGCGTGATGAGTTCATAGCCCTTGCCGATGAAATAAACTATCACCAGCGCGTTGGCGATAGCGCTTAATATATCGATGGCATTGCCTATATCATAGCGATGAAACGGTCCAAGAGCGGAACGGGTTATAAAGAAAAACCTGACCGCCTCGTTTAAGCCTAAGAGTATCAGTGTTATTTTCAGTACCGGCAGAAGTTCCCTGGTTACTTTGAAAACATCGGCAAAGAAAAAGGCTATAATTAAGGTGCCGATAATGACCAATGTACCGGCAATAGCGTAGACGGCATTGGTAGAACTTAAAACCTGATTTAATTTCAAGAAATCTCTTACAGCGTAATATTTAGGGATATACCGGGCCAGGCTCTGACGCATCCCTGCGTCTAAAAAGCCGCTGTAAGAAATTATCGAGAGCACCAGCGCCCAGATACCATACTGCTCCTTGCCCAAATTATGAACCAGAAACGGACTCATGAAAAAAGCGATAATCATTGAGACGAACATCATAGCCCAATTAGAAAAAATATTTTTTATGAGCAATTGCTTGGGATTTATCATTTTTTTACCATTAGATCAGGATTACAAACAGGTTCATAATTTAAAACCATTCACCGGGTTACACATACATATATTTTCGTCATTTGCGGCAAATTATTTAAGCAAGGCGGCTTTTCCGAATATAGTCTGCCCGATACCAGCCCTCGAAATGATATAAAAATATATCCCGCTGGCAACATTATTGGCCGGCCGCCAGTGTATTTTGCCTTTATCGGCAAAATGAGTTTCATATACGAGGCGGCCGGTTATGTCATAAATGGCCAATCGCGCGGCACAACCCGTATGAACTGAACCGCCATAACTTATCACAACTTCCCGATTAAAGGGATTAGGGTAGGCCCGGGAAATATTGACATCGCCGGGTACAACGTATTCATCATCCTCTATCGCCACTACGGGTGTAATTGTAATGGAAAAAGGCGCGGCGGTCGAAAAAATACCGCTATTATCGCCATAGGCGCAAAATGTATGAAACGGAAGCGAATATTCGCCGATCTCCGGGCAATTAAAGCTATATCGCAAAATCAGGATCTCGCCCGGATATAAAATCCTGCCAAGGCTGTCATCGGGCGCCGGCAAGCCGATTGACCAATTATAGGCATTATATGAAGGAAATTCATTCCACGCTATCGGCCCCGAATAATACACGGGCACAACCGAATCATCGATTAAAACCGAATAATCGAGCAGCGTAAATTCAATCGGGAAGTTATCGGCCAGGTACAGTTTGGCCAAACCGAAATCCTCAT
>CAZFSN010000080.1:0-13478 GCA_964521815.1 uncultured Ignavibacteria bacterium
GGAATACTTGTTATGAAAATGAAAAATAAGCTTGAACCAGGCGATTAATCGCAAAGAAAACCATCTAATTTTTAAATATAATTTCATATTTAAAGCATCGATAATATGCCGGGAAAATTCAATTGAACTACTTATTTTGTTGTTTCGCAACAGGTTATTTATCAGGCATATACTTTAGCTGCCCGATTCAATTATAATTACAAAATTGCCGATAATTACAAGTATGAGAAATATTATACTAATAATTATATTATTGACGCTTTTTATTCCGGTCAACTTCACGCTAGCTTCGGAGATACTTTATCCATCGGGCTATAACCTTGGCAGTCAATATGCCATATCGAGTTATGATATAACAACCGCCGACACGCTTCTGATTACGAGAACCGTGCAGAATAATGAATCGTTCGCGCTTTCCGGCTTGTATTTTTCGGAAAATCTGCCATCTGAATTTTCCCTGATTGGCTATAGTATTCGATTAAATAGCAATGACATAGCCAATCAATTTACGGCCAATATTACGCCTTTGGTTTTCAATGGCTATACTACATACGAGTGGGTAGTAGATGACCCCGACGGCTACCCGCAGAATATTATTAATCCGGGGCAGACATTAGTATTTGAATTACGCCTGGTTTGTGCCGGTATCGGCGATTATCAATTACCGTTTCATGCGGCGGCTTTTTGGGGTGGAAGTTCGGGTTTTTATTCCACCGATGAGGCGGTTTCTTTGACCGTCTCAAGCGCGGTGGATAATATTCCGCCGGCGGCGATCGGTGATCTCAATGCTGCCGATTGAGAATAATCGTTCGGCCGAAGTAAAAAATATTTAGAAATACCAATTTTTTTCTTGACAGATTTTAATAAAATGGTATATTCGCGAAACCTGTACGAGAATATCTCGTAAATTAGCAAAGTAAAAAGATAACGAAACCGCAACGGAAAGGTTGAAATGTTAATGATTCAGTTCTTACAAGCAAATTGTCCGGTAATTACTGGAGAAATCCGCGGCGGGAGTAGTGTGCCTATGATGTAGCAAAATTGCTATCTGAAATATTGCCCGCCGCGACACTTCAAGTCCGGCGGGTTTTTTTATATTTGTAACTTTAAACCAGAGGCTAAAGCCTCGAAAGAGGGTAATCAAAATGACAAGTGAATTTTACGAAAACGAAAAAATAAGGCCGTCAGAACAGAGCCTCGGCTCCAGGCAGGCTTTATTAAAATTATTACCGTTTCTGAACAAACATAAGGTCGGTCTTTTCATCTGCTTGATGCTTCTGGTGAGCGCTACATTGCTATCGTTGACCTGGCCGGTTTTACTTAAGCGGGCGATGGATGTTAATATTGCCGGTAAGGATTTCAGCGGCTTGTTACATACGGTTATAGCAATCGCGGCTATACAGGTAGTAACATTGGTATTTCAATATCTGCAGGCAATCAGGCTGGAGACGATTGGGCAGAACGTTATGGTCGATCTTAAGCGCAGGCTATTTAGTCATATTCTGTCGCTGAATATCTCATTCTTTGATAAAAACCCCGTTGGCCGGTTGATGGCCCGGGTTGAATCTGACACGGAATCGTTGCGAATGCTTTTTACTCAAACGGCAGTCGTGCTGATCGGCGACTTAATCCTGATCACCGGAACATTCGCCATAATGTTCTATTACAGTTGGCGATTGGCTCTGATTTTGTTAGCAATTGTCCCGATTGTGATCACATTGACATATATATTCCAGAAATTGACTAACGCGCGGTTTCTGGAGGTTCGCAAGAAGATGGCGGAAATAACGTCCGCCTTGACTGAATTTATTCAGGGCATGTCGATTATCCAGATATTTCATCGCGGCGACTACGTGAAAAGCCGGCTCAACCATGCCAATAAGCTGAAATTCAAGGATGAGTCCTATGTTCATATCGCTATCTGCGCGTATTTCAACTCGATTTTCTTTTTCGAGACAGTGATGGTAGCCCTGGTCCTGATTTTCGGCACGTTATGGATGAAATCCGGCGCGATAACGGTCGGCACGATCAGCATGTTTATAATCCTGATCTGGCGGGCTTTTGAACCGATTTATCGCTCATCCGAACAGTTGTCGAATATTCAGAAAGCGATTGCCGGAGCGCGGCGTATATTCGCGCTTTTAGCTGATAATGACAAATTGTCTGAGCGGGATAATCCGATTGCCTGGCATAAACTTTCCGGATCGATTCGGTTTGAGCATGTTTGGTTTTCGTATACCGGCGATGATAATTATGTGCTGAGGGACATTAATTTTGAAATCCCGGTAGGCAAGCAGATCGCGCTGGCCGGTGTGACCGGCGGCGGCAAGTCGACGATTATTTCGCTGCTTCTGCGTTTGTACGATCCGCAAAAAGGCCGGATAACAGTCGATGGCATCGATATCAGGGATATGCGCCTGGCTGACTTGCGTCGACGTTTTGCTCTGGTTTTGCAGGATATTTATCTGTTTCCCGGCGATATTAAATCCAATATCGCTTTAGATTCCGATGAAATTTCAGAAACGACGGTGATAAACGCGGCCAGGACAGTCGATGCCGATGGTTTCATTCAGAGATTGCCGGAAAAATACGGCACCGAGGTTTCCGAAAAAGGCGCGAATTTCAGTCGCGGCGAAAGACAGCTTTTATCTTTCGCGCGGGCGCTGGCTGCTAATCCGGATGTGTTGATGCTGGATGAGGCGACCAGTTCGGTTGATCCGCATACCGAAAGAGTAATTCAGGTTTCCCTGAAAAAACTGATGACCGGACGGACTTCGCTGGTAATCGCGCATCGGCTGACCACGATTCTCGAAGCCGATGAGATACTGGTTCTCAAACGTGGTGAAATTATCGAGCGGGGAACACATACTGATTTGATATTACGGGATGGATACTATTCCAAGTTATTCCATCTGCAGTTTAAGAATGGAGTGAAAGCAAATGCTGGATAAAATAAAATGGTTTTGGCACTATTACAGAAAATATAAATATGTGCTGTTTGTACTGATATTTCTAACGCCGGTGCAAACAGTTTTCAAAGTTTCCATACCCAGATTGATCGAATTCGCGGTCGATTACGTGAAAACCGGACAGGTTTCAGACAACTCTGTGGCAATATGGCTGAATAATCTGGGCGGGCATATCGGCTTGCCCACCGTGGCGATTTTCGGGCTGGCGATCATTTCTCTGGGCTTGAACGCGTCAATGTTGTACGCCTTCATTCAGTCGCATCGCGCCTGGATGAATTTCAGATTGGAATGGCTGTTCCGTCAGGATGCTTTTGCCAGGCTTACCGGAAAAGGCCCGGATTTCTTCCTCAAATTTCGCACCGGCGATGTAGTGACCCGCTTGACGGATGATGTGGCGGAGAAACTGTCCTGGTTTGCCTGTTCGGGTATTTTTCGGTTTTACGAGGCGCTTCTGATGGTCGCGTTTAGCTTGACTATGATGATCATGATTAATCCGGTTTTGACTCTCTGGACAGTTTGTCCGTTGCCTTTTTTGATTTTGATTTTTTTCAGAAGCGCGACTGTTCTGGATAAGCGTTATGATCATCTTCAGACCAGGATTTCCAAACTTAACGCGATAATGGAAGCCTGTTTTTCGGGAGTACGCGTAGTAAAAGCCTATGTGAAAGAAAAAGCTCAGCATGATAAGTTCGAAAGTGTCGTCAATGACCGGCGAAACGCGGAAATTTCGGTTATTAAGGCGGTCACTATAGTCGATTCGCTGTATATGTATATTTGGCAATTCGGTATAGTTATCGTTTTGCTGGCCGGCGGTTATATGGTTATCAATGCTAATCTGACTCTCGGTGAACTGGTGGCGTTCGTTTACTACGTGGTTTATATGATATTTCCGATGTTCAATATTGGGCAATTTCTGGTGAAGTCCCGTCAATCCGGAGTCTCAATCGACCGCCTGGTTGAGCTGGGTAATGTGGCGCCGATGGTGAACGACTCCGGCGTTTTGCCTTGCAACGGAGATGTTAAGGGCAGCCTGGAATTTGATAATGTCTGTTTTTGTTTCGATGGTTCAGGCCGGAAGATTATCGATAATGTCACGCTGGAAATTAACGCCGGACAAACCGTAGCCATTGTCGGCAAGGTCGGCGCCGGCAAAAGCTGGCTGGTAAGTATGATTCCCCGACTGGTCGATCCCGTCGAGGGTGTTATCAGGCTCGATGGTGAGGATTTACGGAATTACCGGCTCGAGGATTTGCGACGGATAGTCGGCTATGTCCCGCAGGAACCGGTGCTATTTTCAGATTCGATTCGAAATAACATCGTATTTGGCCGACCCGGCTTATCCGATAAGAGCATCGAATGGGCCGTTGAGGTTTCTCAGCTCAAGAGAGAAATCGATCGTTTCCCGAAGAGGTTGGATACGCAAATCGGCGCCCGGGGAGTGTCAATCTCAGGCGGCCAGAAACAACGATTGGCATTAGCCCGCGCGTTAGTAGCCAATCCCAGGCTGCTTATTTTGGATGATTGCACGTCCGCGCTTGATTCGCGCACCGAGGCCGCTTTGTGGGGAAATTTAAAAGAGGTGATGCCTGATATGACGGTAATCATGATCACTCATCGCCCGGATATGCTTGAGAACGCCGATAACATATTGTATATGGAAAACGGCCGAATTATCATCTCGGGGACACATCAGGAATTGATACGCGAAGGCGGCCATTATGCCAAACTCTACAAGCGTTATCAGTTGGCTCAGCAGGTTAGTATGGTAACATAGATGTTATGGCGCTATCTGGTACCAATTAAAATCCGAACAATGGTCGGATTATGTCAAATATCAAAAAAGTACAAATTAGCGTTCAAGCAGGTCGCAGGAAAAGACTGTCTTAAATAACCGACAGATTGCCGCGTCGTCCTATGGACTCCTCGCAATGACACCGTTTTGAAGTCATTGCGGGAAGCCCGAAGGGCGACGAAGCCGTCATTGCACGTCCGTGCAATCTCGAACTCCAGCATTATTAGTTAATTATCGGTTTAAACCGACTTTTGAGACAGCTTCCGAAGCGCGACCTGACGCAATATGTTTAAGTATTATATAGCTCAAAATTATTTATATTTTTTATAAGATTTTAATTAAAAATATCTTGACTCCATCACATAAGTAAGCTATTAACTAATTAAGTTGCCCCTTTTTTATTTCGTGGGCGTGGGCGTTGGGCTATGATCAAGGGATACTTATGATCAATGATAAGCAATATTTTATATTAGTATCACAATATTTAGAATAAAGTATTCCGGCGCGATGCCTTTAATGGTTTAAGGTGACTGAGGGAAATTGAATAATAATTTGGCAGATAAATTAAAATATTGGCTTGTTTATCCCATCTTTAGGCGAAGGGGTTTACTATGAGATTCCATAAGTATTTTTTATTATGTTTGGCTATAGTCGCGATCGCGGTGGCGTCATCATCCGCCCAGGATATTAATTGGTTTACGAATTTGAATATCAATTCGTACCCCAGCCCGTATTTCAGCGATTGGGAGCGCGATCCATCGATAGGCGCGTTATACGTAGCTTATCAAGGGAATACCGAAACCAGCTTTTATTTCGAAGTGACTATCGATAGAAGGTTTCTGCGTGCCGGACGACTCCTGACCGCCGAAAGTAAAATATCGACGATTAACCGGCCTTTCCGCCGAACTTTTTATTCAACCGAATTTATCGAATGGCGAAACGTCGATTATAATGAAGATTATCAGCGGCAAGTTGTACGATCGGGCCGATTTCCCGAAGGCGAATATCTTCTGACAATCAAGATTTATGACCGCGCGCATCACTTGCTGGCCTCCGATGACGCGCCGTTCTATATCGTATATCCCGATCCGCCGCAGCTGATGCTGCCGGCAGACGGCGAAATCATTCAGACGCCTTATCCGACATTTCAGTGGACACCTGTTATCGCGCCGCGAGATTATATAATTGATTATAATCTGTTAATTGTCGAGCGTCTGCCGGGACAAACGCTGCAGCGGGCTATCGAAGCCAATTATCCTTTTTTTGAAACTACTGTCACTCGCTTTACATCATTCAATTATCCTATGAGCGGTTTGGCATTCGAGGATGGCAAAGAATATGTCTGGCGGATAACGGCTACCGATCAAAACGGTTTCGCGCCAACATCGAACCAGGGTAAAAGTGAGATATGGTCATTCAATTATGGCCAGGGTGAGGGCGAAATAGTTGAGGATTTGGCGTTTGATACATTGGAAATTGAGAGAAACGCCATATTCTTGGTAGGCTTGCATAATTTAACTGTTACTGAAGATCAGGTTAACTACACATTCAACGGTTCGACCGATTTATTGCTGAATTTCCCCGGCGGCATACAAACATCTGTCAGGGTGACGGTGAATGATCTGACTATCGAAAAAATATTCAATGGAGTTCCTACCTTTGTATCCGGCGGTTTTTCGGGCAATCTCAATCCCGGCGATATAGTCCAAAGACTTGTCGGCGATTATTTTGTTCCGCAAAATATAGAATTTGACCCGGCCAGACATGTTACGATTGGCGGAAGATTAAACCTGCCGGGCCAGTACGGCCAATATGATTTGACGGGCCGAATAAGTCTGACCGCCGCCGGTTTATCCGGTGAGGCAACGGCCTCCGGATCGCCTTTGTTCTCATTGGGCAATGATATCGCCCAGCTCAGCATAAACCAGGTTGCTATCACTTTCTCCGATCCCAGCATCAGTTTCAACGGCGTGGTTGAGTTATTTGGAACGCAAACCCAGTGCAGATTGGATAACCTCACGCTTAACGCGGATGGCGTTTTCTCCGGTATTATTACCTGTGATGAGGGCATGTCTGTGCCATTAGTACCGGGCTCGGATCGTTTCGCCTTGAACTTGACCGGCTTGTCCGGCAGTTTTAATGCCAATCTTACTCAGGGTAATATCGATTTTGACGTGATCAGTTCCGGCGCGCTGGAGTTCCAGCCCGATGAGTCGACTCATTTCGGGGCCGATATTACGGTTAGAATTCAGCCCGGCGGCATATCGGTCGAATCATTTACTCCTCGCGGCGACCTGGAATTTTCAGCTATTGATCTGGGTTGGCTTCAGCTTGGCCTAAGCAATCTATCGCTTTCCAATTTATCATATATCAGCGGTAATTGGGATTTCGCGCTGGGGATGGATTTGAAATTCGGGTTCCCGGGGCTGGATAGCCTGACATTGCCGTCTATTTCCGGCGTAACATTCACATCAGCGGGCTTCTCCATTCCGGAGACAAATATACCATCTGTGGTGTTGCCGCGGTTTGAAATGAGCGGCTTCGAACTTGAGCTTCTGGCTATGCGTTTCCCGGCTATGTCATTTCAGTGGTTTAACTGGGATGGCGTATCTCTGGCCGATTTCGGTTTTGATTTTGATCTTCGGCTCAGATTCCCTAATTTCCCGGAGGGAACACCCATTGAGTTGCGTGATCCGGAAATTATTATAAATAACGCTTCTTTTATAAACGGTAATTTCAACGCTACTATACCTAATATGTCGTTTGCCAATCCCGGCTTAAGATTGCCGCTTGGCGATGCTGTAGCTTTATTAGTGACACAGATATCAGGATCGCTAGGCGCTTCATTTGAAGGCGGCGGTTTTTCGTTTTCTCCCAATGTCAACTTGCGCGGTTCACTTGAATTACCGCCGGCGTTTGCCTGTGAGGGCGGAGGGCAGGCGACACAGCTTCTGACTACCTCGATTAATATACTCGGGGATGGCAAACTGACCGGCACTATCGAAAATCTTGTCCCGACATGTCCATTGCATGTCGGCTTGCTGAGTTTGACTATCAGTAATTCTAATCTGAATTTTTACTTGGAGGATAATCAGCAAAGAATCAGTCTTGCCGGAACCGCCGGTATAGGTTTCAATGGACCATCGGGAAATCCAATTAACGCGTCAGTTACATTCGGTTATGAATTTATACAGAACCGTTTGCTGTCTCTTGAGGGCAATATCAATACGGCTTTTGTTTGGGATATCCCGCCATCATCGCCGGTGCTATCATTCAATATCAGCCAGGCTGCGATCGATCAGGAAGGTATTTCAATTAACGGGCGGCAATCATTGCGTTTCGGGGATGGGGCGTCGCTGGGAGTGACCTTCGACCACCTCAAGGTTGGCTGGGAGAATTTTGGGATTTTATCAGGCAACGTCACATTCGATACGCCGTTCGCGTTTAAGGTCGCTATTAATAATAATGAATTAGTCTATCAAGCCGTGCCGACCGGAACAGAATTAACCGAGCCTATCGGGATTTTGCTTGAATTACCCGAGGCGATCTCGATCGGCGCTAACGGTTTTACTGTTACGGGTAGGTCGGGAATTCATTTGCGTTTCGAGGAATATGATTTACCCGCTCTGTCGGGCGTATATTCGAATGATTTCGCTTTTTCGCTCAGCCCCTTTGGCGTGTCGGCCGGTCAACTTGAATTTTTCGCCGATGACAACCGAATCGCCTTAATAGATTCCCGCGGTTTCTTCCCGGATTTGAGTTATTTCGGTTTGGCTTTTCTGCCCGAACGGTTGCCTTTGCCGGTTGAAGATATCGCCTATTTACAAATTAAAAGCGGGGATAGTCTACTTATAGAACATCAAAGCGTGGACAACGGCTTGCGTCTGTACACTCGGCCAGGCCAGCCGGTGAGCCTGGTTATACCGGCGCTTCAGCTGGGCCGGCCCATGCCGCCTCACGTGAATATCGAATTTGATTTTGTCATCGATCCGCTCGATCGGGGGCTGGTAGATGGATCGTTAAATGTGACCATACCTCCGGAGCAATATGCTGATTTTGATTTAAGTTCGCTTGGCATTCCTTTTGAACTAAGGAATTTGACCTACGGCGATGTCGATGGGCTGAACGCTTTCCTTCTTAATGGCAAGCTTAAACTGTTTGATACGGATATCGGGGATGAGACTATTCAGCTTACACTGATGCCCGATGGTCGGTTAATGGGCGCGGTCAATTTCCCCCTGGCACAGGAAATACCATTGGTTGAGGGCAGTACTAACCTGACTTTGAACATTTCCAATATCGCCGGTTCTTTTGAAACGCAATTCGTACCTCTTAATATCTCATTCGATCTGGAACTTGCCGGCGGAATTCGGTTGAATCTTAATGATACCACCAGCTATGGCGCGACTACTCGCCTGGGTGTCAGCCAGCACGGTATTGAATTGCGCGATTTCACGGTCGATATGCCCGGGTCTTTGCCGGAACTTGATCTTGGCGCTCTGAATATGTATTTCTCCAATTTCACAATCCCGGCTTTATCATTTGATCAAATTAACGGTTGGGATTTTCAAATAGGGATAGATCTGGGTTTAGGTTTTCCGGATTTGGGTTTCCAGCTACCGCAAATGTCGGGGATTATTATCGGCAAGAACGGTATCAGATTCCCTGAAATATCGATTCCCGAATTATCGGATTCGGCTTTCACATTTTATGGTTTTGGCTTAAAGCCTTTGGCTTTCCGCATGTCGGCTTTCACTTTCGATTGGTTTAATTTCGATGGCGGACCGTTGGCCGATTGGGGATTCGCGTTTGATTTCGAATTGAGTTTCCCTGAATTCCCAGATTTCGTGCCTCCGGCTTTAAGAAATCCGCAGGTTACGATTCTTAACGCCGGCTATCAGAATGGACATATCACCGGCTCAATCGAGACCAAGCAATTCGATTTGCCGGGCCTGGGACTGCCTCTGGGCGGCGAACTCAATTACTTCGTCCGGGAGATTGGCGGTAATTTAGGCGTTTCCGGCGGCGTGCAGAATTTCAATGTCACTTTCCGCGGCGATATCCAGATGCCTCAGCAGCTCTGGTGCGAGGGCGATAGCGGCCGAAGTGATGTCATGTCGACCGTGTTCACTGTCGATGGCAGCGGCCGATTGACAGGCACATTGACTAATTTCATTCCCTCCTGTCCTTTGAATATAGGAATCGGCCAATTAGCGATTACCAATTCGAATGTCGCGCTGGATATTTCCGGCGGAAGTCAGCGGGCGGTGATGGATTTAGCGGGCAGATTGCGTATCCCCGGCGCCGCTGATGGCGATACGATTGAAGCTTCGGGCAACGTTAGTTTTGACCTGATACACGCCAGGATATTATCGGGTGAAATCGCGATCAATAGCCCGTTCAGATGGAGCATACCATCCGATAATCCAGTCCTGACTTTTACGATTAACCGGGCGGTGCTTAATTCGAGTGGTCTGTTAATCGATGGCGCTAACAGCCTTAATTTGGCTGAAGGCGCGACAGTAGGCGTCAATTTCAATGATCTACTGATTGATATTCATAATTTTAATATCGTATCGGGCAATGCCACTTTCTCCAGCCAGTTCGCTTTGAAATTCGTAACTGAGTTGGGTGGTTTAAGCTGGAGCGCCGTCGGTCTTGACGCGCCGATTATTGAAGAAACCGGTGTTCGGCTGACCATGCCCGAAAATATTTCCCTCAACACTAATGGCATATCCGCCAGTGGTGAAACCGGTGTATTTATAAGGTTCGGGAGAGGATCATTTAAATATAAGATGCGTATTTTCCAATCAGTTTAATATCGCTTTTTCACCGTTTGGGGTAACAAACGGCCGGGCCGATTTCTATTATGAAGAAACGATGGTGGCTTTCCTCGACAGCAACGGTTTCCATCCCGGCGATTTCTTTGGCATTATACCGTTGCCTGCGAAATTACCCTTACCCGATACGAGCATTGCATATTTAGTGCTTAAAGATGGTGATAATGTCCTGGTCCAAACTGAAACTGTCGCCAATGGTTTGAGAATCTCGACAGGCGCTAATGAAACCGTTCAACTGGTAATACCGGCGCTTCAGTACGAGGCCGCACAGCCACCCACATTTAATATCAGTTTTGGCGTAACCGTCAATATATCGACTTTTGAGTTAGTTGATGGCTCCATACAGGTTACACCGCCGGCCGGTATGCAATCATTGTTATCGTTGGCTTCGGTGGGCGTGCCACTTGATTTAACGCAACTTATGTTTTCGCGCGTCCAGGGCTCGCCGGCTCTGATGGCCAGCGCTAAAATAGCTTTACCCGAAGAACTTGGCAATGTCAATGTCAGCCTCGATTCGCTACTAATCTCAGCCCATGGCTTCTCCGGCTCGGTCACTCTCGGTACGTATAGCGATCATTATCAGGAGTTGGCTAATTATCTGGTCAGTGTGCCTATCGGCGAGATGTTCGTATTTAAAGTCGGCGGTTTACAAGCTACTTTTGACATGAATAATTTCAATTTCCGATTTTGCGGCGATATCCAGACCAAGCTGTTCAGCTCCGAATCGGATACCGCCTCGATACATTATACAGCCGCCTGGCAGGATGGCCGATTCGGTTTCGGGCTGGATATATCTCATATGCCGGACGCGTCTCTGCCTCTGTATTTTGCTACGTTTAGACCCGAACCTATAGGGGATAGCCCGGCTTTTGATATAAGTTTCTCAGATAATAGTTTCGCGTTAACATTGTCAGGCACATTATCGCTGCAGGATTTCGGGGAGGGATTCTCCGTTTCATTTGCCGGTTTGCGGATTTCTCCCGACGGCGTGACTATGCCGGATATTAATATCACCACGCCGGAAGATTTCCTGAGTTTTACGCTCTTTACCGCCCAGTTCGAAATCAAAGATGTTGAAGGCCATCCGGGCTTATCGTTCAGCTATGAAAATAATGTATTCTATATATCATTAAGCGGCGAACTCGAATTTCTCAATAACACCAGTTCATTCCACGGTTTGCGTATAGGCACTAATGGTTCGGTCAGTATCGCCGGTGTCAGTCTTATCAGCCAGGATTTGTATATCGTAGATGATTACCTGGCGCTGTCTCATCTGGGTATAGAGGCTAACGCTCTGGTCGTGGAAGGTTTCGCCAAACTGCCCGAGCCGTGCGATACATCGAGGCAAACATTTAATTTCTCGATCAGCCCCGATGGTACGGTTACGGGCGGCGCGAATATCGTTATCTTGAATGAAACGCCCGGACTTGGCGGAAATGATTCATCAGAATTATCTTTATGGGTCGCGACATTTGACCCGACTTATTTAGCCTTGAATTTCAATTTTGCCGATTTGCTGGAAAGCTCGGTTCAACTCGTTGCTGATGTCTATTTCATGAATGATGCCAATAAATGGGTGCGTTTAGGCAACCGAACCGGCGGCGTAGTAACCCCGGGTTTGGAAATAAAATTCAATGGCGATGTACACTGGGGTAATTTGCAATCAGCTCCTAACTTATTCGCCATCGATTGGGAAGCCCTGAAACTCGATTCTCTTAGATTCGCTTCGTTCGATACGGAAAACAGCGATTTTGGCTTATCTATTTCGGGCAAATTAAATGTCAATATATCATGTGTCGGCGGCGGTCTACAGTTTGAAGACTTGCGAATTACTTCCGGCGGGGATGTTGAGAACCTGGCCGGTTCCATAGTCGGCGGAGATATTACAATCACCGATATAGTGACTATATCGATCAGCAACATAGGTTTCAGCAGTTCACCGACAGATATACAGGTCACCGGCGGTACATCCTGCGAAAACTATGAAGGTACGAGCCAGGGATCGCAAACTACAACGGTACATGTAACCAGCTTTTTCCGGTTCGGCGCGGCTATCGATATCGCTAATGTAGGCGGAGGCGGTATTCGGGAATTCCTGACTTATAAAACGCCCGACGGCGGAACTCACATTATAATCGACAGCGCTTTTGTAAACATTCCCGATGTGGTTCAATTCTCGCTTGATCTGACATATGAACAAGGGCCAGATGGTTTCGCGCTTCTGATGGGCGGGCAAGGAAAGCTTGTTGGAACCTATGGAATCGCGGTTGTCGGGAAAATCGCCCATTTGGGTGGTGAAACCAGTTTCGGATTATTCGTCGCGGTTGATGTATCGATCACGATTCCGCCATGTCTGGTCTTAACAGGAATCGGCGGCGGATTTTTCTATAATCCAACGGAGTGCGATCTCGAACTTGTCCGTCAAATGGCCGGATTTGGCGGAGACAATCCGGCCAGTGGTCGAATTTCCGATCCCGGCAGGTTCGCTATTATTATCTATGCGGAGCTTACGGTAGTTCAAAGATATCTCGTTTCCGGTAAAATACTTTTAACTATCACAGAGGGTTACTTCCGTCTGGATGGCCGAGTTGTGCTTCTCGATCAGGAAACTTATCTGAGAGGTTCAATCTATCTCTGCATCGGATTTAGAAACGGATTCGCTGAAGGTAATATCACGATAGATATATTAGTCGGCGATTTTATAGTCGGCCATGCCGAATTTGGTTTCTATGTTTATGGTTCCGATGCTTGGGGTATTTACGGTAATGTCAACATTTCTGTAATGAGCGTGCTTGAAGCGAATTCCAAGCTGTTTGTAGGTAATCCCGGATTCCTTATTCAAATGAGTATCGAATATTCCTGGAGTATCTGGATACT
>CAZFSN010000081.1:0-8985 GCA_964521815.1 uncultured Ignavibacteria bacterium
AAAATAGTTGTCGGGTTAGGGAACCCGACAACACAGTAAATTCGCGTTTACGCTATTGCTTTCAGCGCCTGGTCGAGATCGTGAATCAAATCATCGGCATCTTCAACGCCGACTGATATCCGGATCATACTGTCAGTCAGGTCGGTGGCCCGACACAACTCATCGGACATATCAGCGTGTGTCATCCGTCGGGGATGCTGGATCAAGGTCTCGGTGCCGCCCAGGCTCACCGCCAGCCGGCAGATATGCACGTTATTGAGAACCTTAAATGCCTCTTTCTTGCCGCCTTTGACATAGAAAGAAAGCAGCGCCCCCGGCCCGCTGCACTGTTTCTTGTAGATATCATATTGCGGATCGCCTTTTTTCAGAAGCCCGGGATAGCGGACTTTTTCCACCTTCGGATGTTTATCCAGAAACTCGGCAATCTTCTGCGCGTTCTCGGCGCATTTGTGCATGCGGATAGTGATAGTTTCCAAAGACCGCGACATCAGCCAGCAGCAGAACGGATCGGTGGTGGCGCCTATTACCGACCGGAAGGCCTTGATCGCCTGTATATCGGCTTTACTGCCAAGCACGAAACCGCCGATCAAATCGGAATGGCCGCCGATAAACTTTGTAGCCGAATAGAGGCAAAGGTCGATACCTTTATCGCAAAAATTCTGAAATATCGGCCCTAAAAAAGTGTTGTCAACAGCCACCAGGATTTTTTTCTTGGGCGTCGAATACTTTTGAGCCAGTTTAACGATCTCCGCGATATCGGTATGGACGATAGTGGGATTTGTCGGCGTTTCGATAAATATCATCGCTACGTTGTCTTTATGTTTTTTAATCAGTTTTTCGTACTCATCGATATCCGGGGAATGGCTGGGATAGGTACTGATATTTAACTTGTTCAATACCGCTTCAAACATGTGTTCGGTGCCGCCATAAACCGGGGCCGAAAAGATAATGCTGTCGCCGGGGTTTAAGAGCGCCAGGATAGTGGTAGATATGGCTGATAAGCCTGATGGCAGCACCGCGGCCGCCTGGGCCCCGGGATGCATGACCACCATTTTGTCCTCGACTATTTCCATGTTCGGATTATTCATCCTCGAATAGATCAAGCCCGGCGATTCGCCGTCGGTTTTCTCCTCGGGGTGCGACGATATACGGAAGAAATGCTCGCCTTCTTCGGCGGTTTTAAACATAAATGTCGATGTCGTGAAAATCGGTTGCTTGGCCGACATCTCTGAGAAAGCGGGATCATAGCCCGCTGAGATGACATTGGTAGCCGGTTTACATTCAGGGTGAGGGTTCTTCCACCATTCTTTTTTCTTATGCTCAGTCATCGAAAACTCTCCTTCGCGCTAATTTTACTTTTTCTAATTATAACATTTATGGAAATAGTATGCAAATATTATAGTCAGGCTTTTACTCGAACCTGAATATCAGATTGCAAATTGGATATTGTGTCAAAATATTACCGTATTATCTTATCGTGCCCGCAACTGCGTGATTGCCAATACCTTGAGGCCTGACTTAGATTAGCAGGCGGATCACGCTTCGCTGCGATCTGCCCAAACGCGAATATCGATGCCTGCATATAAAAAGGGAGTTCCGAAGAACTCCCTTTTCATTAGGCGCGTCTAAAATGACGCTAAAAAAATGCTTCCGAATACTTACTTCAGCATCAACATCTTCTTGACAAATGTCTTCTCATTGGTCGTGAGTTTATACAAGTACATGCCCGATGCCGCCACATTGCCTGAAGTAGTCGTTCCATTCCAGATGAAAGCATGATAGCCGGCTTTCTGTTTGCCGTCTACCAGCGTAGCTACTTTCTGACCAAGAATATTATAGATTTCCAGCTGGACATCGCTGTCTGTCGGCAACGCGTATCTGATTTCCGTGCGGGCGTTGAAGGGGTTGGGGTAGTTTTGGTCAAGAGCGAATTCTCTTGGCAACGAAACAATACCATCTTCGATACCCACATGATCGACAACGAAAGTCACCGGGATATTCATAACCGGCAAATCGACATTTTCATCGTAACAGGAAATGGTTAACATTCCCTCATGAGTACCATCTTCGAGCAAAGAGGCATCCATAATTACATCGACCGGGCAGGTTCCACCCGGGTCAACAACTCCGGAATGAGGATCAGTGCTCAGCCATCCGGCATTGATTTTGACCGCGAGTTCGTTATGAACATATAATTGTTCATACGCGATCTGCAACCCGATGTCAGCCATGGCGTTTTGTATGCCAATAGTCTCATGATCGAGAGGAGCGTTCATGTCCATATACTGCAACAGGATTACGCCGTTAGGATACAGAATAACCTGAAAAGTAAATGGACCGGTCCCATATCCCCAGTCAAATGCCGGTACATTAATCCAGGAAACCACCGCCATATCGGCATCAGCATACCAGTAAACAGAGCCGCCGTTGGATGGGTTAATGTCTTCCCAGAACGGGGCTATAAGGTTTTCTATGCTGGCGCCCGGTATCGGCTCATTACTATAATCAGTGCTTGTACTGGTAAAGGTTATAAAACCGTTGGAACAAACTCTGAAATTCCAGAAAGCCTGATCGTAGAACGGGAAGGCAAATTCCAGGGGGAACGGCCCCTGATTATCGTCATCGAACATAGATATTGGATAGCCAATCCCCGTAATATCAATCCAGTCATAATGCGGACCATTAGGTTCATCCGAATCGATCCAGACATAACCGAATTCATCGGGACCGCCCTGATCGGTTATCACCGGTGGATATACCGGCTCATTCGGCGTAGCGGTTTTATCGCTGTTGCCTATATAGCGGGTGAATTCAGGCGTTTCCGGACGAGGCGTTCCCGCAACCTGTAGCGCTTGGGAGTTGGTCGAAATATCGAACCAAACCGGGAGACCTCCGTCATTTGAAAAAGTTAGCGGTACGACTACCAAATCGCCGGCTGAATTGTCGGCGTTGATCGCCGTTGGATCGGCCCCCATATGCCCGCCAAGAAGCGGTGTGGCTGAAGCTTCATTTGAACCGGGGGATTCAATCGAATCAAGCCAGGTTGACGTCATTTTGTAATAGTAAGTGGTGCCGTTAACTAAATTTTGTGTGTCGAGATAACTGGTCAGTTCGCCATCGATATTACGAGTGATTAAATGATCGTTATCGATAGGAACCGGGCTTGTTTCAGAACGATAAAGATTGAAATGAGCCGGTGAGATGCCCTCAGGACCAGTACCGATTCTAATCGCCATGTCACTGTGGAGATAATCGGCATTGTAAACAACCTGTAAACCTATAGAGGCGTCAGCGTTTTGAATACCGATTGTGGTGCTGTTTGTTGGCTCTCCCATGCTTCCGTACTCGAACAATATTGTGCCGGTCGAACGGATAATAATCTGGAATGTATAAGGCCCACCAGTACCTATATGCGGTACATTGATATACGAGATGACGCATTCGGCGCCGTCGCTATAGTACCAGAATTCGCCGCCGTTTGGCGGATATAAATCATCCCAGAATGGCGCGACCAGGTTTAAAGGCGCGTTTGGATTGGGAATTTCCTGGTTATTGTAAAACGCATCTGTGCTTGTAAACGATATCCAGCCATTGGAACAGATATTAAATGTGCTGTACATTTCGCCATAGAATGAAAATTCAAAACCGAGTTCGAACGGGCCAAGGTTCTGATCATCGTTGGCGATCGGAATTTGTTCGCCGATATCGGTGATATCGCGCCAATCAAATATCGGACCACCCGGTTCGTCGGAATCAATCCAGGTATAACCATACTCGTCGGGGCCACCCTGGTCGGTGATGACCGGCGGGAAATGAGGTTCCGCGCTGTTCTTTGAAGCTTGATCCAAAGAACGGCCATCATTGAGTTCGCGGTAATTCGAGGTTGCAATCGGGGTCTCAGAGCCGTCTTGATGATCGTTTATGCCAGTGCTCCATGTTCCGGGAAGCATCCAGCGAAGCGGTATCTCGGAATCATGACGGCTAATAGCGACCAGGCCTCCGGGCGGCAGATGACCTACCAGGGCGTAAGCGCTATTGGATGGGATGGATTCTAATTGCGGGTCGCCGTTATCGACAGCCGTGACGCGATAACCATAAGTGCCGTCCTCGCCCTCATTAACGACATCGGTATAACTGATACCATCCGCCGTACCGATTACAGTCCATTCACCATAAGGCATAAGCTTACGGTAAATGTTGAAATGATCGAAATCGTATGCGCCTTCAAAGGCCCATATCAGATTAACATTATTTCCTACAGCCTCCGCTTGCAGATTATATGGTCTGTCAGGCGGATGATTCACGGCCATACCCGTAGCCTCGTTGGAGGGTCCGACTTCGACAAAAGCTCCGCCGCCTATATCGTATACGGCCGCGGCCTGATAGTAGTAAGTAACACCATTGACAATTGGTCCATATGGATCGGCGCCCCAGTCATCGAAATGTGTAGCGCTGATTAAATCGGTATTGATCTTCAAATCCCGATCAAACGGGGCGGGCGCCGTGTCACGATAAAGATTGTAACCGGCCAATACCTCGGTATCGGTTATTAATGGAGGTTCAGACAGAATACGCGGATGATAGATCAGCCTGCTCATCGAATTATCGTACTTGTTTTTCAATTGCTGACCTGTTCCGTCGACCAGGCCGGCGGATTCCAAAACGCCGACAGCGGGCGAAATTTCGCCGGCCGGAACAGCTTCATCATAGCCAAGCCATGTGAGCGCTCCGCCGCCGAAAACTTTGGCCCTTATCATATGATCGCCGGTGAAATCATCCTGTGTTGACCATACGCCGTCGACCCGGGCCCATTTATTGGCCGGGTAGTCGGTTGCTTGATCAATGCCCAGACCATCATATGGTCCGGTATCGGACAGATTGTTCACGGCGACCCAAAAGCCGCCACTGGCGACAAGGATTTCATCAACATCTACAGCAATCCATTGACCATGCTCGGCTACCGCTTCGGTATAAAAGACGGGATCGGGCTGTGGCATACCGGTGCCATCATCGAGATAAATCGAAATTCCAATTGGGTCATGATTGGGATCGGGCCAGGGCCAGTATGGATCGCCATCGGTCAGCACGTGCACCTTAATCGAGTCAATGCTCACCGGGTAGCTTTCCGGCACGAATAGGGTAGCCATCAGGTTGGTCGAGGCATAGTAATAATAGGCGTTTACCAAGACGCCATCATCGTAGCCCAGTTCGATGCTTTCAACTGTGCCGGGCGGCAGCCAGCCAAGCGGTATATGTCCGTCAAGGCCGCTTTGTGCGCTAAGATAAGTAGGCGGCCCTTCAGTGCCGGCCAATTGAACGATATATGAATCATCGTAATCGGTAAATATGAAATCATACGCGCCGTCGACTTCCGGTGTAAAATGAAGCATCGCGCCGCCGACGCCGCTGGAACCGTAGGTCACCATATCCGAATGCATCGTGTAGAATTTGAAATTATATGTATTGCCAACATATAATGAATCGGAAGCTCCCCATTTGAAAGGATGGCTGTTGACTCCGGGCATCAAGTCCAGCGAAAGGCCATGGTCGCCCTCAACTGAAAATACGAAATTATTGTCAGACCCGGAGGGATTGACAGCGTAAGTTGGAACGTTGGGCGAATTCAAATCGGGTATGTCGAAATCGGCGCCATAGCCGAGCCTGGCGGCGTCGATATTGTAATTTTCGGTATAGACAGCCCAACTGTACGAATTTTCCGTATCACGAGCCAGCAAAACTTCGGCTGTGTAAACGCCGTCACCGGCGATTTCATCAGGATCTTCGCCGTTATCGCGCACTTCGATTAAATCGCCGGACCAGGTGTCATCGTAAAAACCGTCATTATCCCAGCTACCATTGATATAGAAAGAGCGATAAGCAATATCATCGGCATTACCAAAAGAAGCTTTTAAAGTAACTGTAACCTTGCCTTCCAGAGCATAGTTGACATAGGTCGTTTCATTTTCTACAACCGACCGCTGATCGAAGATCGGCAAGTGCGTTGGCGGATAATCAACCCGAATGTTAAACACCGTATCGGCCGGCATAAACAGATAGTAGGAACCGTCGAGTCTCGAGGTTGCCGCCCAGGGTCTGTCGATTACACTGACCAAAGCTCCCTGTAACGGATCGCCGGATGCTTGATCCGTGATATGACCGGCCAACGTGCCCCAACCCTCAAGATAAGCCAGAGCGCGCATGACAGCTTCATAGGCGTTAACAATACCGGCGCCATAGTCATTATCCTCGCCTGAAGGGCCAAGATCGGCGGCGGTCTCGATTAGTATTTGCTTTACTTGTTCGGAGGAAAGGTTCGGATTTGCCTGACGCATCAAAGCTACGACACCGGCTACGTGCGGGCAAGCCATCGAGGTTCCGCTCCAGCCGCTTTCGTAACCGCCCCCGGGAACAGAACTGCGTACATTCACGCCCGGAGCCGATACTTCCGGCTTAATTGTCGGATTTCCATCGGGCGTGCAATATGATGGTCCCCGTGAAGAAAAATCAGCGATAGGCAAAGAACCGCTATTGCCGTCCACAGCGCCAACTGCAAATGACGAAAAGTCGGTCGTCGCCCGGTCGGCGGGACGCCTTAATGAGTTAGCCGATGGGCCTTCATTGCCGGCGGCGAATACCACGACTACGCCGGCGGCTTCTAAACCATCGAGAGCGACCCAGAACGTTTGATCGCAAGGCGGATAGCCATGACCGGTCGTCACACCCCAGGAATTCGAACAAACATCCGGAACATCCCATACCGTCGATGGATTGCCATCGGGATCAACCAACCATTGGAATGAAAGAAGGGCATCCTGAACCGTTTGCGGAATCGATACCCGATCGATCACGCCGGCACACATCCACTGGGCGCCGAAAGCTACGCCGACGGTGTCGCCGGTGGCTTGTCCCAAACCGCACATTGTCCCCATGGTATGGGTGCCATGCTGACCGCTGTCGAAAGGAAAGGTAGTATTGGTCACCGGATCAAACCAGGCCCACTCGGGATGGCCGTTGTACCGGGGGTCATTGCCCCGCCAGCGAGCGCTTAGCGCCGGATGATTACCATCGACACCGGTGTCCAGATGGCTGACTAACCGGCCCTCACCGGTAATCCCCATGGCCCAAACCTCGGGGGCATGAATTCTTTGTAAGCCGATTTCCACGCTGGAAATTAAAGGTTGGTTATCGTCGCCTTCAACCGGCCTTACTGATTCAATTTGATTATCCGGGCAAATTTGAAGGACATCCTCGCGCTGAACTAAAATATCCAGAGCGGCGGCCGAAGCCGTCACTAAAATGATGTTGCCAATCCAAAGGCCCTGATAACTTCCAACCATCCCTTGTTTTGATAGAGCGTCCAATTGAGCCAGGATCGGTCCCTGGGTGTTCGTGGCTTTTTCCTGCAAAGCCAGAACTATCGTTTCATGCCATTGTTTCCTTTCGGCATGAATAGCGTAAAGATTTGATTGCAAAGCACTTAAGTCGACTTGATCGGACATGGTGATAATCGCGCTGACCATATCTTTGGCTCGATTATCCAACATATACTGCTCAAAATCGGAACTGTAAGTGCCGGCAATTGTTGAAGTCGCAAAAAGTATTAATATACATGTCGCGACCATGCCAAAACTCAAAACTTTTTTCATAAATACTCCCCGAAAATTTAAAAACCTACTTTTCATCTGCGCTTTTTTAGTTTTTGACTAATCACCTCCAGGTTGTTAAGGCTATAAATAATATAAAGTTAACCGATATTTTCTACACTGATTCGATCACTTCGCTTCTTTAAAACTCCTAACATTGTGAACAATTATATAGGTTCAATATATATATTTTTAATTATTTAGCAACACTTTTTTAAGCAATTATTATGCCTAATCTCCTCCGAGCCCGGCGGCTTAACTGATTATACCCAAGCTAATTCAATTGATACGGGGCAATATCTTTCTTATGCGAATAAAAAGAAAATAGCGGACTGCCAATTTATCAATATTTTCAAGAAAAAGTAATTAAAATTGCGCCGGCAACGGCCAATAAAATAGCTAAAACCTTATGCTTATTTATCGTTTCCTTAAGAAAAATAGCGGCAAAAATGAAAATAAAAATATTACTCGTCTGATTAAGCGAGGCGGATATCGAGGCCTGAGTAAATTTCATACCGCCCAGCCAAAAGATCATTGACAAATACGCGCCAAAGAATGAACCGCCAATCGTATAATGCCATTTGCCAATCGAATTCAGCGAGGATGCGATCTTTCTTCGGGCAGGGTGAAACATTAAAACCAACCCAAGTATGACGGCCCCGGCAAACAATCGCATCTCTGCTATCCAGACCAAAGAAAAACGATCCAGAATCGGTTTCACCACTACAATGCCGGCGGCGTTGGCGGCCATCGCCAATACTCCGAAAAGTACACCCAAAACGAGGTTTCGACGACTTAAATTACTATTACTGCCTGGCCGGGTAATCGTCAGAACCGCCGAAAGAATCATCAACAGACCTATAACCTGATATAGGTTAAGGCTTTCGCCTAAAAACAGAAAAGACAGGCAAATAATAAATGGGCTGTAAAGGCAATCTACAATGGCCACTAAAGATGCGCCCAGAAGGTTTAAGCTTTTAAAAAACAACGTATCGGCTACACCTATCCCCAGCGCGCCGCTTAAAAATATTATCAAACAATCATGACCGGAAACCGGCTGAAATAAAGAATGACCTAATATGTAAATGGTAGGTATCAGAAGTATTACCGCCATCAGATTCTTGAACAGATTCAAAGCGATCGGATGGACTGATTCGCCGCTTTTTTTAAACATGATTACCGCGATAGCCCAGGTAATCGCGGTAATTAAAGACAGGGTCTCGCCAAGGTGAGCGATATTAGTCTCCGGTTATAAGATTTAATGGTTTCTCTTTAATCATGGGCGGTATAGTACTGAAAATTAGAAGTCGGCACAAGCGGGATTTTATCCCTGACTGAAAAA
>CAZFSN010000081.1:9085-13377 GCA_964521815.1 uncultured Ignavibacteria bacterium
AGCATCTTGCTCCAATCCAGGCCGAGCGTAGTTTCGCCGCTGATATTCGTTTCGATAAATTTCACGGAAATGGCGACTTGCCGGGGTTGTACATCGATAGTGGAAATCAGTCCCTTGACGATATCATGTTTTTCCGGAGTATCCGTTAACAAAAGATAACTGACATGTTCGTTTTCGCCGGCGGTTTGCGCCGTATTCGGCTTAATCACCTTAATATTTGCCTCCGGCGATAGTACGCCCGCTACCGCATCGACAAAACTGGCGGCATCGGCGTATTTAAGCTGATAAATCCGCGATTCCAGGCCTTCACGATTATTTTCAGAGCGGCCGGTCACCACCACGACGCTGCCGGTGACATAATATGTATTTCCTGAAGCCTTCAAAATGGCTTTGATCGCGTCCTCGACTAACACCTGGTGAAGATTAAGCCAGATCGCTTTCTCATCCAGGTCTGAGATAACCAGGTCGAAACCGGCTTCGCGCGATATCAAGTTCAAAGCCGATGATATTTGCCCATCCTCTACCACCAGATTGACCCGTTTGGACAACCAGTCCGGTTTAGCCGTATCCTCCGGAGGCTCCGTCATCTTCCCGGCGAAATTGGAAAATTCCACTATCAATGAACTATCGGTTTTATCGATAGTGTAATCAGCTTTATCGGAATATTCCACCGTGAGTCCGACGCCGTTTCGATTATCGGCCTGTGGTTGCAGGCTTACTCTTTTTATGGGAAGCGGATAGTCTAAAACGAACGGTTTTTCCGGCATTGCTACATCATGTAATTGTATGCCAAGCCGATCGGGATTCGCCATCTGAAAACTCGTATATTCAGTTAAACCCGGAACCGTAATGACCAGACGCGTAGTGCCGTCTTTGGCATCGACGGCCATGTTTGTAATCCGGTAAGGTTCATTCGCCTGAACCACCGAGATTAACAATGCCAGCGTAATTATATATATTTTTTTCACGACGTTTCTCCCATCATCAGCTTTTTCGTCTTCCCCGATTTTTTTATTAATACATAGTTGTCGTATATAGAGGTAATTTTCCAGCCGTCTACTTTATCGTTTACTTGCAGGACCTTGTTATTAATAATCGCGAAGCTCGGTGTGTTTTGATGATATGAAATGCCGGTAAGCCTCGGCTCATTTGTGTTCAAACCGGTATAATTATTATTAGCCGTACCTCCAGTATTATGAACCAGAAACGGGTCTTTACCCCATTTATCCGGAAGCGATGGCAGGTTGATACCCGCCCAACGGGGAATCGGATCATCGGTGATATTGTCATCATTTTCTGCCATACAGATATTTTGAGCGATCGCCGGAGACCCGGCCTTTGGCTCCGGTCCGGCGCCTTTTTCTTCCCGTATAAAATGAAACCAGATACCGTACAGTACCGATAACGCGAATACTATATAAATCAGATATTTCCTTTTATTTCCCATAACCGGCAAACTCCAATTTCGATCTGTCAATGAATCGTAACGCTCCCTTAAAAACACAATTGACATCGCTCGGAGCGTTCGAATCATTAGTAAATTTCATGTCATAAATATTTACCAGATAAATTTTCTTTTCCAATTCCTCGATAAACTTGCCCATGGCGATATATTTGCCCGCGAAACTCCCCTCAAACGGGATTGTTATCGCGCCCGAGTTATCTGTTGATCTTCTTTGCTGTAAATATTTAGGTATATCATATTCGAAATCAGTTAATCTCACCTGATAATTTTCAGCCGTCTTCGCGATAGTTTTAATCATCGCCACCGCTTCATCCAGACTGAATAGATCTTTTTGAATAATTTTGGCCTGCTCATGGTAATCGGCCAGTTGCTTTTTGAAATCTCCTGTCAGCAGAAGCAGGCGGTTTTTGTTATTATAAGTCGATTCCCTGTCCGCGTAGATTCTATCGAGCCCGCTTAAATCGCTTTTGCGCCAGAACAGCATCGCGCCTGCTAACATTACCAGCAGACATGGCAGCCATAATATTTTAATTATTGCCCGGCTGTTCATTGAATTGTCCCCACCGAACCGGTTAAGGTAAAATTGATATATTTATCGGTCCCCTCAAACCTCTCGCCAAAACGTTCGAATTTGTTTTCCACGAACCCGCAATACTTGTTTAAATTTTCGATGAGCCTGGCTAATTCGACATCGGCTTTGTCCAATTCGCCGAAATAATAGCCCTCTATTCGCAGTTCGATATTACCCGGGTTGACGCCGCTTTCGCTTAAATTCATATGATTAAAATACACGCCAGATGAAATCGACAAACTGATAGCTTTCAATAGCGATGCCGCTTTCGCGCCGGATGGTTTAAACTGTGACAAGGTTGTCCGGGCTTCATTGACGGAGTTTTCAAGCTTTACCGCTTCAAGGTAAGCGGTTGAATTTTCCATACGATTGATATGCTCGTTTATCGATTCGATTTTTCGTAGATGATTCGTTCTTTCAGCAAAGTACAGCCCGCCCAGAACAATCAGTAACGCCGTTAAAATAACCGATACGACCCTGACCGTGGCTTTAAATTTCAGTAATTTGAGAAGTCCGATGATAGCCGAGGGCAAATATATATATTTTGTTTCCAATTGAACGGCGCCGGCGCATAACGTGTAATTGCTTTTATTGGTATCCCAGAACCGACTTAACTCATCCTTATCTTCGACCAGTGGACCAAATGGATTAAGGCTATGAGTATTTATCTGGGCAATGCTCTTAATTCGTTCGATTGTCTCGGGTGAACAATCGCCGGGCAGCCTGATTTGATTAATTTGCTGGCCGGGGTATACGGAATAATAAAAATCGAGGCTGTTTCTGATATTTGTTTCTATTTTATCGGCTATTCCGTCCGAAAAACCGGACAGCGATTCGTTGCGATTTTTCTCGAGCTTGAAATTATTTGAAAATTCGAAACAACCGGCATGAATAAAATCGATAACGGTTTCGGAATCTCCCCAATGAACCAAAATATCTATAGTATTTTGGTCATGCGATTGTTTAAGGTAATTGCCGCCGAGCGCCAGGGGTGAGGGCACAACGCCAAGAAGTTTTTCGCCTAAAAACGAATACTGATTCAGGGCTTCTTTTTTTATTACCGCGACTGACACTTGAAGAAGGCTATCGACTTTTTCAGTATTTAATACGCTTAAACAAGCATCCTCGATAGGATATGGTATCTGCTTGGCGCAAGTCCACTTGATCGCCTCATTTAAAGCCTCGCCCTTTAGTTCCGGTATTTTCAGGCGGCGCAGGAAAAATCCCGTTCCATCTACGACTATCAGGATTTTCGTTTTTTTGAGATCGATTTCGCCGCCGATTATTTTCAGCCCGGTTTCGATCGATTCCGAATGTTCCCGCTCACGAAGCAATACTTCGCGAATTTCGCCGGCCTCCAGCCAACTGGTAGAGTGTTTGCGCCTGGTATAGAGCGAATATTTGAGGTAATCATCGGTCAAATCCAGAACGAGTATATTCCGGGCTGACGGACTGAAGCTTTTGACGTTGCTCTTAAAAACAAAACGTTTCACCGGCTCCGGAGAGTCTTTTTGTTTGTCTGCGTGAACAAACGTATCTGTTTTATTCGCTAACATATTCTTCATTTTTGTTGTCATTATGGCACTAAAAAGTTAATCGTGTCACCGTTGGAGAACACTATCACGAAATTAATTCCATTCACATCAATTCGAGGACCGCCGCCGCTCTGATCACGCCGAAATTCCTTTAACTGAATTGTCGCTGTCTGCCCCGGATTCATTGTTTGATTGGCAAAACCGGCCAGATCACCGGAGCCGTTATAAGTGCTATTGCTCCAGATAGTACCGCCATCCCAGGTGATGCTGCCATAATACGATAGTGGTGATGTGGTGTAAGTGGCTGTCAATGAAGCCAGCACAATGTTTTGTGTCGATGATGTGTTGTGTATTTGGAATTCCAAATTGTTTTTATTAGAACCCGGCCCATAAGCTAAGGCTGTTCCGGTCACATATTCCACACTTCCGCCCGAGCCGCCGCCGGAGGTGAAATCGATATTAAATCTTAATTCGCAATAGCCGCCGGTAACCGGAGTTACCGAAGTGTACATTGCCGTTGTATCAATCGATGTACTATAAGTTCCTTTAAGCAAATGATTCCCGATCGGAATTACGTTGGCAAACGTGAACTTACCGGCCGCGGTGGGATTTGTCGTAAGTGACGTAAGCCCGCCGGTTCCATCCGGGTAAGTTATTTCAACGTTCACTTTGGAAGCGCTGTCACCCGGCTGATTACCTTGCTTATCGATTACATATCCCC
>CAZFSN010000082.1:0-9387 GCA_964521815.1 uncultured Ignavibacteria bacterium
TTATTTCCGAAAAGAAAGCGACTGAACGTCACGCCGGCAAAGATAAAGAAAAAGAAAAGTAATAATTGCGATTATTTCTTAATTGATTTTTTAGCGAGGATACATCGATATCCTCGCTTTTTCATGAATGATGAATTAGCTTAAAAGTGACAGACTACCGAGTCGCCCTGCTTTTTGCAAAACGTATAAAACATCAGCGGTGACAAATTCATTATAACGTTTCTTGCTTATACCGCCCCAGTCAACCAGCGAATACCGGCTGACAGGATTCGCCTCCGCGATTTTATATAGTTTTGCCTCAGCCGGAAAACCGCCATCCGGTAATCGTTTCGATTCCAGTAAAGCCAGAGCTTCCTGACAGCGCTGATCACCGATATATCCGGTTTCAGCCATTACTTTGAGCGCGAAAAGTATGTCGTATTCGAAATAGCAGGGATAATGAAGCTTGATAAAGCTTTCTTTGATTATGCTGCCATCTGATATCTTTCTGAATAATTTACGTTTCAAAAATAGTTCAACCGCTCTTTCGGATGCTTTTTTCGCTTTGCTATCGCCGGTGATATCGGCATACATGGCCAGCGCTCGAAACGGGATCAGGCTTTCCACGAACGATGATTTATGAGCGGAGGGTTTCTTATCGCAGTTCCAACCGCCATCGGGCCATTGCCATTTGACAAGCCTGTGGGCCAACTCATCAGTTCTACTATCGGTCAACCCTAATTTGTGAAGATAATACAGCGCGTAGCTTTCCTGCGAGGCGCATCGCCTGACCCGGCCGTTTATCTCCTTGATATGTTGTTCGTGCTTTTTTGAAAACAACCAGTCATAGACCTGCTCTCTTAAAGGTATAAGCGTTTTATCTCCAGCCGGATAACCAAGATCCGATAAGCAAGCTAATATCCAATGAGCGCCGCGCCATTTGTTATAGGGGTGATAGGGTACTTTACTATCGCGGCCTCTTTCGGATAGTAAAGTCAGTACTCGAGGAGATTTTTTAATTAGGTTTTGAAGTTTCTTCATTTTAACTAAATCAGTATCTGTCTCTAATACATTAGCTAATATCTTGTATCGTATCGAGAGCTCATCTGAAGCAAGAAGCCTTTCAATGATTGTATCAAACATATAAATATCCCTCATTATTTTTCATTCTGATGTTATGTAATCATTTTTATTTCAATAAAATCATCTTTTTATCTCTGCCGAGTTTATTACTATATTAAGCCGATTTATTGCCTTATTCTATTAAGCATGTTCATTTTAATAATTACTAATGACTTCATTAAAAAGAATGTATCAATTCGCCAGTGAACATCTCATCGGCCCGTATTTTAAAATAAATATAATAATCTATTGAATTACAGCCAATATTTTTATGAAAATAAGTAAAGGTATAAAAATAGTACGGATTAATTACCGCTAATATCTTTTACGACTTTGCCATCGATCATTTCGTGCATTTCCATATGATCTATATACTGGCCGGTTGTATCATTTTGAACAACAATCGAGATACGCCGATTTCTGGGATCCTGTGGATTATTAGCTATTTTTGGATGTTTGGCGGCAAAACCCCGGATTTCGGCTATCTGCCCATCGCGCAATCCGTTGGCTTCCATAAGCTTCCTGGCGCTGTTGGCCCTGTCGGCGGATAGCTCCCAATTCGAATATTTGTCCTTATAGACGAATTGTTTACTGTCGGTATGGCCCTCGATGACAATTTCATTTGGTAATTTGCTAAGTTCTTTCGTGATCGAATTTAAAATCTCACTGCCTTTTTCAGATAATACGGCGCTACCCGATTTAAAAAAGAATGATGAATCACTCTCCGATGATGTGGCTTCGATGAGTTCGATTCGAAGTCCATCTTCGGTCAATTCAATATCGATATGATCCTTGATCGCTTCAAAATCCGGCATACTGGTGAGAGCATTGCTGATTTTATCGCCGGCTTGTTTGAGCACTTCCCTGGCCTGCTGTTCGTTCATCGATTTCGGCGGAGAGAGAGTTGGCTGCTCTTTTAAAATCGAAGCGCCTCCTTTTAGTATCGAATCGTTGCCTTTGAGTATCGAATCGCTGCCTTTTTTACCCCAGCCGCCCGGATCGTTAAAATAGCCCTGCACATTCTGTTTGACTTCATCGCTCTGACTTACCAGCCACATGACCAGAAAGAACGCCATCATCGCGGTCACAAAATCGGCGTAAGCGACTTTCCAGGCGCCGCCATGTTGACCGCCATGACCACCGCCTTTCTTGATTACTATAATCGGTTGTTGGTCTTCAGCTTCAGCCATTATATGATACCTGCGGTTTTAGCCTTTTTCACGGGTCGCCTTGCAGGCGTCTTCAAGCTCTACAAAACCCGGGCGGGCGTCGGATGATATGGAACGGCGGGCAAACTCGACCGCTATTGACGGAGCCATCCCCTTATGAAAACCAAGTAAGGCTTGCTTTATAACCATGTAAGCTTGAGATTTTTCAGTATTCATATGCTGCATGTTCGAGGCCAGCGGCCCGACAAATCCATATGACAGAAGAACACCCAGAAACGTTCCAACCAAAGCGGCTCCCACTTTATGGCCAATTGTCTCCGGAGGGCCGCCGATAGCGCCCATGGTAATCACAACGCCCAGAACTGCCGCGACAATACCCAGGCCCGGCAGGGCATCGGCAACCTTACTCAAGGCTGTTGGCGCTTTTTCCACTTCCTCGTGATGAGTATCCAGATCGGTATCGATCAGGGCTTCCAAATCATGAGCCGGGACACCGCCGGAAAGAATCAGCCGCATGGTATCGACAAAGAAATTCAACAGATGGTGATTCGCCAGAAATTCGGGGTACTTGGTGAGAATATTGCTTTCTTCGGGTTTCTCAACGTGGGCTTCCATCGCTACCAAACCGTCTTTCCTGGCCGCCTGAAAAACCTCGTATAACATCACCAGGATCCTGGTGTAATCATTTTTCGATGGCGGAGAGCCGAGTATGCCCAGTATTTGACCAATCATCAATTTGACGATTTTAATCGGGGAGGCGACTAAAATCGACCCTAAGGCGGCCCCGCCGATGATTAAAAATTCAGCCGGCTGGAAGAGCACTAACATCTGCCCCCCCTCCATAATAAAACCGCCGATAACGGAAATAGCTACAACTACAAAGCCAACGATTGCCAGCATAAGCTACACATCCAACTTAATGTTAAGGTTTTACTTATCCTGATATAATATCGTCACTTCTACCGGAAAATGAAGTTTCAAAATGTGATATTAAACAGTAAGGAAATACTTATACAATGAAGGCTTTATCAGGCTTTGCTTTATCTTTTATTTAGCGCTTTATTTTGCGCTCACTTAATCTGCTTATACAGAAATCCTAACCCCTCTATCCCGAAATAGATTACCGTTGCTACTATTATTCCGGCGATACAAACCCCGAAAAATACAGCCACCAGCGACTTTCGCCTGTCCAAACCAAATAGCCAGGCAGCTATGGTACCCGTATAAGCGCCGGTCACCGGCAAAGGGATGGCCACAAATATCATGATACCCCAAAAGCCGTATTTTTCGATAAGATGTTCGGTTTTCCGCCTGACTCTCCGGATAAATCTATCAAATAATTTCTCGTAAAAACTCCACTTAATCAACCACTTATGAGCCGTCTCCAAAAATATAAAGACAATCGGCCCAACAAGGAAATTAGCGCCGACACAGACCAGATAAGCCAGCCAGATCGGACTGCCGGTTAGGTAAGCGTACGGCAAGCCGCCGCGAAGTTCGGCTATTGGCAAAAGAGATAAAATTATCGCGTAAACCAGATTATGCATCCGTAAAAACTCCTGGATTACGCTTGTCTCTAATCACCATAAGTCATTAATATATTACAAATCGAGGCTATTTCCATAGATAAATTATCGAGAAGTTCCCCAAAAATTTCGGTAAGTTGATTAAGCTTATGAAGACTACTCCCATCCAAGTTGTGTCGGGTCGTAGGGCGAAGCCCGTGACCCGACGCTGATTTGCCCTCTTATGCCGCCGGGTCACGCCCTACGGGCTACGACCCTGCGGAACCGGTTGCAAGGTCGAAATCAGCCGTGGAGATTCCCCATTTTTTCAGAAATTATGTTTTCCAGATTCTAAAAAAGTTAATCCTATGAATTTATTAATGTTCTACGAAATTGTAACATATTCTCGGGGAAATTCCTTATAAATTATCGATTTGAAAACGAATAAACAATATCGGGCGTGAAAACATTAAGATTCCATTAAATATATATTAAGAAAATAATAGAATTACATTGACATAAATCGCCCGAAACGATAAAATGCCGAAAAATTAATACGATGTTTGATTGTTTAATCAAATACTGCAATCTTTTCGCCTTAATAAATCTATTATCAAGCGTGGTTTTTAGCTATGACTAAAGATATCGTATTTCTGCTTATCGGCGGCCTGGGCATGTTCCTGTTCGGCATGCAGTTGATGTCTAATGGTTTAAAAGCCACTTCCAGCGAACGGGTCAAACGGATTTTGACATTATTGACTAAGAATAAACTCATAGCCGTAATGTTGGGCGCCAGCGTGACCGCGCTGATACAGTCATCCAGCGGCATGACCGTTATAACGGTCGGCCTCGTGAACTCCGGTCTATTGACTCTGACTCAGGCAATTGGCGTGATTATGGGCGCCAACATCGGTACCACCATGACCGCCTGGCTGGTATCGATTATCGGCGTTTTCAAAATATCCGACTACGCGCTAATCACAGTCGGTATTGGATTTTTTATTACTTTAATTCCCCGGGGCAAGGGCTATCGCAACCGAGGCCAAATACTTATCGGTTTGGGATTATTATTCCTGGGCCTCGATTTCATGAAAGACGCTTTCCAACCTCTAAGGGACAGCCCGGCGATTATCGGGGCATTTCAGACATTAAGCAAACACCCGGTCGTAGCCGTGTTAGTGGGAGCCGGGGTCACGGTTATATTGCAATCATCCTCCGCCACTATCGCTATAGTCCAGCTTCTGGCCTTCCAGGGATTGATAGATTTCAATGCTGCCGTGCCTCTGGTATTAGGCGAAAATATCGGGACAACAATCACCGCCCAGATTGCCGCTTTGAACACCAACACGAATGCCCGCCGCGCGGCTATGGCGCATACATTGTTTAATATGATCGGAACAGCATATATTTTGCCATTGGTTATGTTAGGGCTATATCAGAAATTTATCTTCATAATTATTCCCGGAGAGATGACGAATGCCAACATAATGATATATATCGCGGCGGCTCACAGCGCCTTTAATATTATTAACACGATCATATTACTACCGCTATCGAACCTGCTTGAAAAAGGCGCTATTTTATTAACGCCGAAAAGTAAAAACGAAATTAGCGCCATGCCCCGCTATCTTGACAAGCGGCTTCTAAATTCGCCGCCGGCGGCTTTGATGCAAGCGCGCAAGGAGGTTCTCAGGATGGCGTCTATGGCCAGAGAAGCTTTGGAATTGTCTTTTAATTCGTTTATTAACAAAGATTCCAAAAACCTTAAAAAAATTGGCGAATTCGAGGACGCGATCGACAACCTTCAAGGCGAAATTACAGGCTATCTGGTAAAAATATCCCAGCAAAGCCTCGAAAAGAACCAATCCAAAGAACTTCCGGTCTGGATCCATTCAGTCAATGATTTGGAAAGAATCGGCGATCATACCGAAAACCTGGCTGAACTCACGGAACGGGCTATCAGAGCCAAAATGGAAATTCAGGATGACGCTAAAAAAGAGTTAATTACAGTTTTTCAATGTTTAATCGAAATGACCGACCATATTCACCTGGCCATTCAGGAAACTAATCACGAAAAAGCCTATAAAGCCCTGGCTTGCGAGGATAAAATTAATCAGCTCTATATAGAATTTCGTGATTCGCAGGTGCAAAGACTAAACTCTCATGTCAGCACCGCTATCGATAGCATTATTTTTATCGATGTTTTGAACAATTTGGAAAAAATAGGCGATCACCTGACCAATATAGCTCAGGCGGTTCTGAACGAATTCCAGTTCAAGCGCGCCGATATCCATCTCAGAGATGATTGAAGCGTCATATTTTCTTTTATAATTGCTAATCCCGCAATGGCTTACACACCCAAATAAGTGAAATAAATGCTTGAATAAATATTATTTTTTTACTAATATTAAAGGTTATGGCAGGAACCGTTAGAAAGAATAATAATCAAAATCGGTCTTTTAATGATTTTAGACCGCGGCCGATTTTTCGCCTCTATAATTAAGCAATTTAGATAAAAAGGAGATAGATAAAATGCCATTGGGCTCTGAGAAAATATTATCCGTTTTCATCGAAGAAGAAATGAAAAATTCCTATATCGATTACTCGATGTCGGTTATCACAAATCGCGCTTTGCCGGATGTTCGCGATGGCATGAAACCATCCAACCGCCGAATCCTCGTCGCCATGAACGATCTCAATCTCTCACCCGGACGACCCCATCGTAAATGCGCCAAGATCGCCGGCGATACCTCGGGTAATTACCATCCTCACGGCGAACAGGTCGTCTATCCCACTTTAGTCAGGATGGCGCAGGATTTCAACATGCGCTATACGCTGATCGATGGTCAGGGCAATTTCGGCTCTATCGATGGCGACTCGCCGGCGGCGATGAGATACACCGAGGCCAGGATGACAGCTCTGGCGGTCGAGATGATGGCCGATATCGAAAAAAACACGGTCGATTTCATGCCCAACTACGATGATACCCGTCAGGAACCGACAGTCTTGCCCGGCAAATTCCCGAACCTTATCTGCAACGGCGCTACCGGTATCGCGGTCGGTATGGCGACTAATATTCCAACCCATAATCTGCGGGAATCAGTTGACGCTCTGGTTCATCTTATCGATGAACCCGAAGCCACGGTCGATGATCTTCTGAAATATATCAAAGGCCCCGATTTGCCGACCGGCGGGATTATTTTCGGCCTGGATGGCATGCGTAAAGGCTACCTGACTGGACAAGGACGATTCTATGTCCGGGCCAAGGCTAATGTCGAAACATCCAAAACCGGCAAAGAAAATATTATCGTCTCGGAAATTCCCTATCAGGTAAATAAATCAAATCTGCTGGAGAAGATCGCCGAACTGGTACGCGACAAGAAACTCCTCGGCATATCCGATTTACGCGATGAATCCGACCGCGATGGTATGCGTATCGTTATCGAACTAAAACGCGATGCTATCACCGAAGTGGTGCTTAACCAGTTGTTCAAGATGACCCAGATGCAGACATCGTTCGGTATGAACATGCTGGCCCTGGTCAAAGGCGAACCGAAAGTCCTGAACTTAAAAGAAATTCTGCAAAACTTCATCGACCACCGTCACGAGGTAATTGTCCGAAGAACCAAGTTTGAACTCGAGGAAGCCGAAAAGCGCGCTCACATTCTCGAGGGCTACAAGATCGCTTTAGATAATATCGATGCCGTGATCGAATTGATCAAGAAATCTAAATCGCCGGCGGATGCCAAAGTGGGCTTGATGAAGACGTTCAAACTCTCGGAAATCCAGGCACAGGCGATTCTGGATATGCGCCTGCAGCGGCTGACCGGCTTGGAACGTCAGAAAATCGAGGACGAATATCGGGCGGTTATCAAGCTGATCGCCAAACTCAAAGGCATTCTCGAAAGCAAAGCCCAGCGCATGTTCATTATCAAAACCGAACTGGAAGAGATCAAGACCAAGTACGGCGATGACCGTCGAACGGTGATTATCGAGGAGGATATCACCGAGGACTTCTCGATCGAGGACTTAATCGCCGAAGAGGACATGGTGGTGACAATTTCGCATTCGGGTTATATCAAGCGGATATCGATTTCATCCTATAAAAAACAGGCGCGCGGCACCCGCGGCAAAATCGGCATGGAGATGAAGGAGGAGGATTTCGTCGAACACATGTTCGTCGCCTCGACTCATCAATACATACTCTTTTTCACCGAACGCGGTAAATGCCACTGGTTGAAAGTGCATGAGGTCCCGCAGGGCGGCCGTCTGGCCAAAGGCAAGCCGATAGTTAATCTGATTGAGATCGACAAGGACGACAAGATCACCGCGTTCGTGCAGGTGCGCGAATTCACCGACAGCGCCTTCGTAGTGATGGCCACTGTCAAGGGTCAGATCAAGAAAACCGATCTTCAGGCGTTCTCCAATCCCCGCCGGGACGGCATTATCGCCATGAACATTCCCGCGGATGACAAAGTAGTCGAGGTCGGCTTAACCGATGGCAGCTGCGATATCGTGCTGGCCACCCGCAACGGCCAGGCGATCAGATTCCCCGAAACCAAAGTCCGGGCGATGGGCCGTAACGCCTATGGCGTGAAAGGTATCAACCTGGCCAAGGGCGATTACTTAATCGGCATGGTGGTGATCAAGCGCGAGGGCACGCTTCTGACCGTGACCGAAAACGGCTACGGCAAACGCTCCTCGATTGCCGACTACCGGGTGACCAATCGCGGCGGCAAGGGCATTATCAATATCAAAGCCTCCCAGCGCAATGGCCTGGTGGTGACAGTCAAAGAGGTTGTCGATGATGATGAATTACTGTTGATTACCCAGAACGGCATAATCAATCGTATCTCGATGACCCAGGTCAGATCGATCGGCCGCAACACGCAGGGTGTCCGCATGATGGGCCTCGACCCGAAAGACAAGCTGATCGACGTCGCCCGCATAGCCAAAGAAGACGACACCGGCAATGGCAACGGCGATGAGAACGGTAACGGCAACGGTGATGATAACGGCATAGCCGATGGTCTCGACAATGGCGAAGCAGAAATCGAAGAAGCTATAGAGCCGGAAGGCGAAGGGGACGGCAGCAACGAAAATGCGTAGGTCAGAAGCCCTGCGCTTCTGACGTGAGATTATTCCTTATGTATCAGCGGGTAGGTCAGGCCTACTTGGGGCCTGACGAGAGATTTCTTATGTATCAGGATGGAAGCTTTGCGACATCCTGACACTTTATTTGCCGTTGCCATCAGGATGTCACATCGTTTCCATCCAAAGGGATAAACTATATTTATACTGCAAAGGGAGGTAATATGGGCATACACGATAATTACGGAAAGAAATTAATAGCAAGAATAGCGGGAGTAGATTTTAAAAGTAAAGGGGATTCAGTATATGTAAACTATAATTATGGGAAACCAGCTCGTATAGATGGAACAATTGGAAATGCAATAGCTATAGAAATTGAATCAAGAACTTCAAAACAAATTCGCGGCGCTGTCATGGATTTAATTTTCCATGAATATTTTAAAAAATTATTAATCATCATGCCTGAATCCGCATATAATGCAAAAACTACGGCCAAACAGTGCGAATATATATTTTCGAAA
>CAZFSN010000082.1:9397-13351 GCA_964521815.1 uncultured Ignavibacteria bacterium
TAAGGGAAGCGGAACAAATGAATACATTATAGAAGATACAGAGATTATATTAAAAGCCCTTCGTGAAATTGGCTATCGACAAACGCATATGTCATAAGTCGGGGTGAAATACTTGCGACATCCTAACACCTTAATAGTAATATCCTGTAAATAATATTTGATATATTTACTAAAAGGCAAAAGCTAGTTCCTAGGGTTAGCCAGGAATGAGGGGAAGCAGTAAATAATAAAAGGGCGGTCAAATTTGGCCGCCCCTCCAAATATTTTTAACCAATAATAGTTACATCTGCAACTATACGGCCAAAAACATCTCGCGACTTAACGCTACAGAGCACAGATTTACCACTAAGTTTTAATGCAAGTGTTCTGCGTGCCTGTAAGCCGCCGGCAGATCCAAGTTCTTTTGCATCAAAAGATGCAATCCGGATCCGTTCATTATTGTTATAATTATAACGGTTCTTTCTATTGATATGAGAAACCTGCATATCAAAAGTATCGCCATCAATAATACGGGTAACTTTACCCCCGATTTGATCAAGCAATTTTACCACCCCCCTTCAAAAATAGCGTACTCCAGTACTTTTGCATAGTTAACATTATCAACCATTACAGAAAGGCTGATATTGAGAAATCAGCAATTGCTCAATAAATAACCTTTCGCTTTCAGATGAATTGTACATTCTATATATTGCTATATAGATGTTCCGACTAGAACCGGCACGATTAAGCCAACAATGATATTTGTGATGGCTTAAAAACCCTCTTTCTGATAAATTCTCAGTTTGTCCAATATAATCAGGTGTATAAGTGCCTGAAGATGCGGGACTGTAGCCTTTATGAAGTATTACGTAAATCCCCCCAATAGGTAATGGTGACCAATTATCTAAAAGATATGGGCCTTCAAAAGTATATTGGCCTATGGTGATTGCTGGTACTTTTTGTCTAAGCAATTTAATGCTCCTTTCCTTTAAAGTTAATAATATTAATTTCTTTCAAAATCTGCTTGACGATGAGACCTTAATTAGGTAAGTTAAAGTTTGTATTTTTATTGGCCTAATTTTAGGTCTATCGTTAAGAGCAGATTATTATCAGTAATCTGCTCTTTTTATTTTTGCACATTCAAATTAAGCCTCCTTCCTTTTTTTATTTTGCATAGGGCTATTTAAATCGATTATTATTAATCCAGAACTATCATCTTTTACAGCAACATAGCTTCTGGTCTCTTTATATGGAATTTCATAATAGTCCATAAACGTCTTAGCCGAGATAAAGCAATTGTTTTCCTTAATAAATATATTAGCCACTTTCCCATCATCATCATTTGTAAGCTTTAGCCCTATTTTATTTTCATCCTTATTAAAATACAATTCACAGAACTTAAATTCACCCATGTTGTATTTTTTCACCATTCCTTGACTAAAGCCTAGTTGCGCATTAGTTCGTATGCTAACTTTAGGCGCATACGAACTGCGTATTTTGGTAAATCTTTCAAATCCCACACTCGCCTCCTTCGTCTGTTTTGCTCATTACACAGCCATTAAACAATGCGCTATAATCTTGAATAAGAATAGCCGAAATTAATATTTCTGTCAAGATTTTTCCCGAAAAAACACAAACAATTTTACAATCCCTTATATATTAATGAGTTATAAGCTTTAAAAGATATTCAGGTTTCTAAAAGTTAAGTCAATTTCAATTATATCATTAATTCTATATTTATGTATATTTATTTAAAAGTTTATTTATTTACAAACTAATAATATTGTTGTCTCTATTTTGTTATTTACTTCTAGCAATTTGACAAAATTTTCACAATGTTTGTTATCTACACAATAAGTAACCTATCAATAGTTTGGCTAAAATCCATTTTTAGCAACCTATTTCGCTACTACTTACTCTACTGGTGAACTACCCTCTCACCCTAAAACTTAACCTACAGCAATATCCCCGCAATACAGGCCGTGCTCCAGGAAGCGAAAGCTCCGGCGGTCATAGCCCGAAACGCCAGCTTGGCCAGGTCGCTTCGGCGTTCCGGGGCGATACCTGAAATGCCGCCTATCTGGATGCCGATCGAGCTGAGATTGGCAAAACCGCAAAGGGCATAAGCCGCGATAATATCGGCCCGCGGCGATAGTGTCCCGGCATAGCCCCGAAGTTTGATAAAAGCCACGAATTCGTTGATCATCACCTTGGTCCCCAGCAAATCGCCGAACTTGGCGCAATCATTCCACGGCACTCCCATCAGCCAGGCCAGAGGCGCTAACGCTTTGCCGAATATCCAGGCTAAAGTCAAATCTTTAGAGAACAGCCCAAGGATGATGTTTATCAGTGTGATCAAACCGATAAAGGCAATCAGCATAGCCCCAACATTGAGCGCCAGTCTCAAGCCGTCAGTAGCCCCCCGGCTGGCGGCATCCACCCCGTTGGAATCGATCTTCTCGACTTTAAGCTTGACTTTTCCGGCGGTTAACGATTCTTCGGTCTCCGGGGCAAATACCTTGGCAAATACCAGCCCGGCCGGCGCCGACATAATCGAGGCCGCCATCAAGTGCCCGGCAATTCCGGGAACGGCATCTTTCAGCAGTCCCACATATGCCGCCATAACCCCGCCGGCGATTGTGGCAAAACCGCAGGTCATGATAGCGCACAACTCGGAATTGGTCATCTTGCCGATATACGGTTTCACCACCAACGGCGCCTCTGTCTGCCCTACGAATATATTGGCCGCCGCCGAAAGCGATTCGGAGCCGGAGGTCTTCATTGTCTTCGCCATGATCTTGGCAATCACCAGCACTACCCTCTGCATGATCCCGTAATGATATAGTATGGTGATCAGCGCTGAGAAGAAAATAATGGTTGGCAGCACTGAAAAGGCAAAGTAAGCCATATCGTTATTGACAACCAATTTTCCGGTCTGGATAAAATCCCCGGTTGGGGTTACCGTACCCACCGGCGCGAATTTCGTAATCAGGTTGCCGAAAACGAATTGGGCTCCCGAATTGGCGCAACTTAGAATTCCTATAATAATATCGTTGCATTGTTCGAAAACCCATTTTCCCGGCCCGGTCTTTAAAATCAACAAGGCAAATATCAGCTGCAGCCCCATACCCCAGCCAACCAGCCGCCAATTAACATGTTTGCGGTCTTTTGAGATCAGCCAGGCTACGCCTATCATAAATAAAATCCCCAGTATCCCGGTAAATCTACCCATCTCATTTTCTCCTTCGGTGACGGTTTGATTTTAATTCAGTCATCAAACGGACATAAAAAAAGGCGTTAAAAAGCCGATTGATTTAGCAATAAGTTCTTCCTAAAAAAGCAAGCTTCTTATTATCGAAACCAGCGCCAGCGCGTTCTCGCGGGACCTGGCCGCGTAATCGTTATCTTTCGAGGCGTATAATACGGACCTGGAGACATTAATAATCGCCAGTTGACCATCAGCATTAGATCCGTTTTTCAGCGACATCTCCAGATCTCCTCCTTGCGCGCCAACACCGGGAATCAGGATCGGTATACTATCGCCAACGAGCTTACGAAGGTCACCTAATTCCTCCGGCTTGGTCGCGCCAACCACCAGGCCGATATTATCGCGCTTATTCCAGCTTAAAGCCGCCCTGGCAACCATTTGATACAACGGTATCGGCCGGTTGTCAATGTCGATTGCCTCGCGTTTCTGAAAATCGCTGGAGGATGGATTGGAGGTCAGGCATAAAGTTATCACGCCTTTATCTTTATAATCAAGAAACGGCCCGATACTGTCATAACCCATATAAGGATTGACCGTTATCGCGTCCGCTTTCAGATAGTCAAAGGCCGCCGCGGCGTACATTTTCGAGGTGTTGCCGATATCCCCGCGTTTGGCATCGAGAATGACCGGTATGTCAGCCGGGATATAGCTGATTATTTCTTTGAGAAGAGAGATCCCTTCGCTGCCGAACTGCTCGTAAAAGGCCG
>CAZFSN010000083.1:0-11206 GCA_964521815.1 uncultured Ignavibacteria bacterium
TTTCAATTATATCTGTAAAAGTCGAATTAATATTTCCACATAACCGGACACCCAGGTAATTAGCTTCGGTAGTCAAAACAGATAATTTGGCATTAAAAACATCACGAAGTTCCTTAAGTGAATTAAAATATGCCGCTCTTTCAGGATTATTCAACAAGTCGGCGCCGCTAAGGATATGAATATTCTTAGCTTTTCCCAGGTCGTTTATCAAGCTGTTTTTAATATCATCCCGCAAATTAACATTGCCGCTATTATTTTTAATATTGATAATATTTTTGATTGTTTCGGTTTCTTTGCTATACGCGGCTGTGATGTTTTTGACCTCGAAGCGTCCCAGATACATATTTCTCGAGCCGATGAAATACACGGGCACTCCGCGCTGGACGAGTTTTTTCACCCGCAAACCGATAATCGGATGTTCCACAGTCAAATCACAACCGGCGACTATAATCATATCCGATTTTTCAAGGTCAGGCATAGTGACCGTCAAGCCGAGGCTCGTTACGGGCGTATTGAGAGGAATATCAAGTTCGCTGGAGATAGCAACAGTTGAACCGGCAAGGTTGGCCTTGAAATATTCCGATACACTGAAAGCTTCCTCATTGGTCAGAGTAGTATCTAATAGCAAAGCCGATGTCGGTCCCTTTTCCTCGGAGATACGATGAACCACGCGGGCTAAAGCATCCTCATAACTGATATTATCCAGCACGCCATTATTATTGCCCATAGGGTGAAGCAATCTTTCGGGATGCGATGTTATATCGAAACTGTACCGGTCTTTATCGCACAGAAAACCCATCTCGACATTATCATTGCGGCGGCTGTAGTGACGGTATATCTTGCCCTGATTATGTTCGACGATAAAGTTGCTGCCATCGGGGCAAAGCCAGCTAACCGAATCGGATTTTTTCAGAAGCCAGGTTCGGATTTTATAGCGGAATGAATCGGACATCAGAGCGCCAACCGGACAAAACTCGACCGTGTTGCCGGAAAATTCGTTGGAGTATTGAACCTCGTCGGGGATATTAACTTTAGAGTATGCCCCTCTCTGGAAAATCCCCAAGTCGGCGCCTCCGGCCAAATCGCGGGCGATGCGGACGCATTTGAAACAGATTATACAACGGTTCTTATTCAGCCAGATCTCCGGTCCCAGTTTGACATCATCGAACATCATGTTCGGATCATCCTGGAAACGGATTTTATCTTCCTGATAACGTGAAACCGATGGGCCATAGGCTACCGTGTTATTTTGAAGCGGGCATTCGCCGCCTTTGTCGCAAGTCGGGCAATCCAGAGGATGATTAATCAGCAATAACTCCAAAACGCCTTTGCGGGCTTTGACTACTTTTTCGGACGCTGTATGAACGACCATACCCGGCATCACCGGCGTGGCGCATGAGGCTATCAGCTTGGGCGATTTCTCGACTTCGACTAAACACATCCGGCAAGCCCCAACCGGTTTGAGCCGGTCATCATAGCAGAACGTGGGAATTTCAATGCCAAGTTTTTTAGCGGCTTCTATTATAAGCGTTCCCGGCGAAACTTCCACATCCCGGCCATCGATATTTAGCTTAACCAGATCAGCCATCTATTACTCGAACCTCTTGCCCAACTCGACGAGGCATTTTTTATTCTTAACATGATATTCGTACTCATCCCGGAACTGCTTTATAGATGTACGGACAGCCGGCACTGACGCATCCCCCAGCGGGCAGATAGTGTTGCCTTCGATACTGTCGCAAATATCCAGAAGCAGATCGATATCTTCCATAGCGCCTTTGCCGTGTTCCAGGCGATGTAAAATTCGATACATCCAGGTTGTCCCTTGACGGCAGGGAGTGCACTGGCCGCACGACTCGTGCTGATAGAAGCGTGATATGACCATGGCCCCGTGCACGATACAAGTGCTTTCATCCATGACTATAACCGCCGCTGACCCGAGCATCGAACCGGCTTCGACCAGCGATTCGAAATCCATTTTTACATCAATTTTGTCGGCTGTTAAAATAGGCACTGATGAACCGCCAGGTATGACCGCCTTAAGATTCTGACCGTTCTTTATGCCGCCGGCATGTTCGAAAAGCAGTTCACGCAACGGCGTACCCATCGGCAATTCGTAGTTGCCTGGTTTATTGACATGCCCCGATACGCTGAAAATTTTGCTGCCGGTCGATCTCTCGGTGCCAATCGATTTGAACCAGTTCGCGCCGCGATTGACTATGTGGGGTATATTGCTTAAAGTTTCTACATTATTGATAATCGTTGGACAGCCGTACAAACCGGATATTGCCGGGAACGGCGGTTTCAAGCGAGGATAACCCTTGCCGCCCTCAAGCGAAGTCATCAAGGCTGTTTCTTCGCCGCAGATATAAGCTCCGCCGCCGCGATAGATCGAGATTTTCAAATCGAAACCGGAACCCAGGATATTCTTGCCGAGATAGCCTTTGGTTTCGGCGGCATTAATTGCCCGTTGTAGTTGGCGGGCTTCCTCGGCGAATTCGCCTCTTATATATATGAACGCGTGATTGCACTTAATCGCGTAAGCCGTTATTATCGTGCCCTCGATAACCAGATGCGGATGTTTTAACATCAGTTCCCGGTCTTTACAGGTGCCGGGTTCGGATTCATCGGCGTTGACGCACAGGTAAATCGGTTTGCCTGAATCTTTCGGTAAAAACGACCATTTTCGCCCGGTCGGGAAACCCGCCCCGCCGCGGCCGCGAAGGCCCGAATTGATCACTTCCTCGGTTATTTTCTCCGGCGACATTTCCTTGAGCGCTTTGGGTAACGCCGTATAACCGCCATGCTTCAGGTAAACATCGATTTTATCATGATCCGGAATAGGCGTTAATAAAAACGGCTCGAAACTCATTGGCTATTCCTCAATATTTCCAGTATTTCATCGACTTTGGCCCGTGTCAGATATTCATAATATATGTCGTTTATCTGCATCACCGGCGCCGCGGCGCACGCGCCCAGACATTCAACAACCACCAAACTGAACATATTATCTTCGGTAGTCTCTCCCACATCTATGCCGAGTTTTTCCTTAAGATAATCCACCAATTCCTCGGCGCCCATCAGGGTACAACAGATATTCTGGCAAACCTGAATCAAGTATTTTCCCCGGGGTTTTAACGGAAACATAGTATAAAATGAGGCCGCTTCCTCGAAATACACTTCGGGGATTTTCATATATTCAGCCGCTTCTTCAATCGCCGCATTATCGAGATAGCCGAATTGATCATAGATTACATGCAAAACCGACAGCACGACCGATTGCTTGAAAGGATACTCATGTTCAAGCCCTTTCAGACGCTCGATCGATTCCTTATTCAACGATTTCTTTACGGTTTCTTCCATAATATCTTATCTGTCTACTTCGCCTAACACAATATCAGTCGTGCCGATAATCGCGATTAAATCCGATATCATGTGTCCCTTCACCAGCTTGTTCAAAGCCGAAATATTAATAAACGACGGCGGCCGGAAATGAACCCGATACGGTTTCGGCGAACCATCCGAAACCACGTAGCAGCCGATTTCGCCTTTGGGCGATTCAATCGACACATAAGCATCCCCCACCGGCGGCTTGATGCCTTCACTCCAGTATTTGAAGTGATGAATCAGCTGTTCCATATTTTTCAGCACTTCATCTTTAGGCGGCGGAGCTACCTTGCGATCATTGGTAATATAACTGCCTTCGGGCATACCCTCTAATGCTTGCCTGACAATCCGAAGCGATTGTCTGAGTTCGGCTACCCGGCATTTGTATCTGTCGTAAGTATCGCCGTTTTGACCCAGCGGCACATCGAATTCGAATTTATCATAGCTGGAGTAAGGATTGGACTTGCGAATATCCCAATTAACACCCGAAGCTCGAAGCAATGGTCCGGACAAGCCCGATTTGATAGCTTCTTCAGCCGAAATCTTGCCAATACCGATTGTCCGGTTTTTCCAAATTTTGTTCTCAGTCAAAAGACCTTCATATTCATCGATTTTAGCCGGAAATGTATCTAAAATTTCTTGTACTTTATTGTCGAAGCCGCTGGGGACATCCTTGGCCAGGCCGCCGATTCGGAAATAGCTTGACATCATCCTGACCCCGGATACGAATTCGTAAATCTGCAGAATTTTTTCCCGTTCGCGGAAACAGTACAGAAGCATCGTCATCGCGCCGATATCGGTGGCATGAGTGCCCAGCCAAACCAGGTGTGAATTAATTCTGGTCAACTCGGTTAAAAGAACCCTTAAATATTGAGCTTTAAGCGGTACTTCCACGCCCATCAGTTTTTCCACCGCCAGCACGTAAACGAGATTGTTCGACATGGGCGCCAGGTAATCCATTCTGTCGGTCATGGTGATAGCTTGCGTGTAGGTCTTGGCTTCCATGTTCTTTTCAATACCGGTGTGAAGGTAGCCGACTATCGGTTCGGCCCGAAGGATAGTTTCGCCGTCAAGATCGATTTGAACGCGCAGAACACCGTGAGTAGCCGGATGCTGGGGTCCGACATTTAATGTCATGACCTTAGTACTCAACTTTCCCCCTCACGCGGCGTCTTGTCATCGAGAGTGATTTTATCTCGGTTATGGCTGAATTCAGGAGTTTCATATGTTAAGGGAAAATCTTTACGTTGAGGATAGCCGACCCAATCATCATCAAGAAGAACTCGCCTAAGATCAGGATGGCCGGAAAAAACTATACCGAACATATCGTAAACTTCGCGCTCCTGAAAATTCGCGGTGTCCCATAATGGCGTTAAACTTGGAACCTGTTCATTTTCATTTATGGCTACTTTAACCGTTACGCGATGGTGATGGATTATCGAGAAAAGCGAATAAACGACCTCGAACCGTTTTTCTCTTGATCGCATATAATCGACGGCGGTTATCATCGACAGGAAATTGAACTCCAGATCGCGGTCATTTTTCAGATATTTACAAAGATCGACCAGTTTAGCGGCTGTGACTCTGCCCTCCAAATCACCGCGAACGATTTCGAGCGATTCGAAATCATCGGCACGGTTATTTTCGAGATGTTCTTTTATCTGGTCTATTAGCATCAACTATTCTTTTTCAGCTTTGCTTGTTTAACTTTGGCATGCAGTTTGAGAATACCATCGATTAATTGTTCGGGCCGGGGCGGACAGCCCGGCACATAGATATCCACCGGAATAACTCTATCGACGCCCTGGACTATGGCGTAATTGTTGAAAATACCGCCACAGGAGGCGCAAGCCCCCATCGAAATTACATATTTAGGGTTAGGCATCTGCTCATGTAATTGCTTGATCACAGGAGCCATCTTAACCGATAACCTGCCGGCGACGATCATCAGATCGGCCTGACGGGGTGACGCTCGCATCACTTCCATGCCGAAACGGGCCAGGTCAAAGCGGGAGGCAAAAGTCGACATCATTTCGATAGCACAGCAGGCCAGGCCGAATCCAAGCGGCCACATCGAGGAACTGCGAGCCCAGCCGACCGCTTTTTCCAGCGTAGTCAGCATGATTCCATCGGGGATGTATTCTTCTATTCCCATTTCAATCCTCCCTTACCAACTACATAAATGAACCCGAGTATAAGGAATATCAGAAAAACGCCCATTGAATAAAATCCATACAGAGCGAGATCTTTATATACTATTGCCCAGGGATATAGAAATACAATTTCAACGTCGAAAACGACGAAATCTATCGCGATCAGGAAAAATTTTATCGGAAAACGTTCCTGCGCGTCGGTAACCGGTACGATTCCGCATTCGTAAGCGCTATATTTGCGCGCGCTGACAGTCTTGCGCGCCAGTATCTCCGGCAAATATAACATCGCGACAACCGTTACGGTGGTCAAAATCGCCAAAATTAGAAGTGGAAACAAGGTTTCGTACATAATTATAACGTGTGATATTTTTCACAATCCGAAGTTAACCGATATTCCCAAATCACCGCGTCTCTTCCCTCTTTTCAAAACATTAGGGTCGAAAATAACATAGGTAAAAAATGTTGTCAACCTTTTTTTATAAACCTGATAGTGTCAGTATCTCCGACCAAAACATCTTTCTTGATCGATTTGATGTATATATAAATATGTTTTTTTCGAAATGTCTCATCTCCGATAAATTCGACCTTGTGATAATTACTCGATATACCCGCCAATAGTCCAGATTTTTGCCTGTCTTCCACTATTATATCAAGTGTCTTGCCGATAAAGCTTCGGGCATGTTCGGCTTTTTTCCGGCCGCCGATTCTTCTCAAACGAACGCTTCTTTTTGCCTTAATTTCCGGCGGCACTTTGTTGGCAAATGATGACGCCGGCGTCCCCGGTCGGTCGGAATAGGAAAACACGTGCAGATGATGTATCGGGTTTTCTTTTACTAATGATACCGTGTTTTCGAAATGGTTATCGTCTTCCCCCGGAAAACCGACGATTATATCCGCGCCTATCGTTATATCGGGTCTTGCTTCTACCAATCGTTCGGTCAATTTAGCAACCGAATCGGCTGTGTATTTTCTGCCCATCATCTGAAGTATCGAATCATCGCCGGATTGAATCGGCAGATGCACATGCGGGCAAATTCTGCTTTCATTAGCAATCAGATCGATCAGTTCATCTTTAAATTCATTAGGCTTTAAAGATGACAACCTCAGCCGCGGCATGTCGGAATTTTCAATTATGGCTTTAAGAAGCCCGGCGAAATTCAAATTATTTTTGTATTTGCCTATATGTACTCCGGTTAAGACGACTTCGCGATAGCCATTTTCATACAGGGCATTTATCTCATCAATAATAAGTTCAGGTTTCCGCGATACCGGCTTGCCCCGGGCTTTCCAGATAATACAATATGAGCATTTTTCCCGACACCCTTCCTGAATTTTAATAAACGCCCGGCTATGACCGTTCATCCTGGTGATCGGTTTGCCGCAAAGCGATTCATGCGAATCAATACCGAACATGCTTAAAACAATTCGCGGAATATCAGCCTTGTGTTTGTTATCTATTACGGCAACGGTATCGCCTAAATTGCGGTTTTGCTCCGGCTCAAGTTCGGCATAGCAGCCGGTGACTATTACTCTGGCCGACGGGTTTTTCCTTAGCGCGCGCCGGACCATCTGGCGGGAGGTATAATCGGCTTTACCGGTAACAGTGCAGGTATTGATTATATAAAGATCGGCTTTGTCCGAAAAGGGCACCGACTGAAAACCATACGGCTCCAGCGATTCAGCCATCGACTGAATTTCGTACTGATTAAGCTTGCACCCTATCGCGTTAAAAGCCGCTTTAAGCATGATATTTAAAACTCACCTGTAAAATTCATTAACTCTATGGTTTGTTAAAAAAGCCGTAGGGGTTTTTGCGAATTGTTCGTCAAATGAAGATGAAGTAAACGGGATATTTCTCGCACAACAGCTTCCAGATTGCACGGACGTGCCTTGACGGCTTCGTCGTCCCTCGGCCTCCTCGCAATGACAATTTCAATTTTTTCAACACTTCCATTGCCGGCTTGATATTTCCTTAGCGAACCTAACCTCGGTCAGCCCGGTTCCTTCTAAATTTATGATTAGCGCTCATGTAATATGCCTCATTAGAATTTTATCGCGTTTCGCGGCGAATATCTCGCTATCTGCTTTTGCCACCAGCGATCAAACCTGGGGATGAAGATCAGCACCGGTATCGCCAAAGCCCAGCCGGCCAGCAAATCGATTACATAATGGTGTCGCAGATATATTGTCGAAAGAAACAAGCCGATACAAAAAGGCAGCATCAGCCAGAATGTTAACCTAGTGTATTTCCAGGCAAATATCAAAGATAGCAAGGTCACGGCGCTGTGCAGTGATGGAAACGCGCATCTCGATTCTCGCGGCAGGATATTTATGGCCTTGGCGGCTATCGAGGCCAGCGGTGTGCCATCGAAACCGACCGTGAACATGTGAACTAAGGTCAGCCGTGGCGGAGCCGCCGGGAAAATTATATATAACAAATAGCCGCAATAGAAACACAGTATCACGGTAACCAGGGTCTCCCTGAACTCACGTTTTTTTTTGCTGAAATATAGAACCACCGCGACCACCGGCGCGAACAGGAAAAATATCATATAACAAAATGAGAATATCTCGGTCAGCCAGGGATGGATGAACTGTTGAGCCCAGACACAGGGCTGGACCCCAAACAGCCATTGGTCTATAGCGATCAGCGCGTTATGGATATCATGAGGATTGGCAAAATGCACCGTATCATGTAAGTTGGTATAAATTGCCAAACAATACCCAAACGGAAGCATATCCCGCAGGAATAATAACGCCCTGTTTTTGTATTTTAAACGGGTAATAATGTATGCTATTATAATAACTATAACGACACCGATCAAACGCTGCACATCGCCTCTGAATACATTGGGAACATGGCCTTGCGCTTTGAAATATAAGTAAGCTTTGATAGTCAGGTAAGCCATCGGAAAAAACGCTACCGCCGCGATAAATTCCTCCGGTCGAAAGGAGAAGATCACCTGCTTAAGCCCGGCTGTCCGGGGTGAACCGGTATCGCCCTCATTCGCCCCTTTCAAACCGGAAAGCGTACTTTCTTGATTACCTAATCGCTTGATATCTGACATAAAGTGGTATATAAGTTATTGGCTATTTATTGTAAACAGTTTTGTTGTATACGGAAAAGGGGATGATTTTTAATAACAATAACAGATTATTAGTTCAATTCCGTCTGCTTAAAATACTCTTTTTAAAAACACGCAAGTAATGCCATACCCAACTAAATCTGTGACTTGCATGTTTAATCGGCGTATCCTGTTCACTATAACGCCGGGCGGCCTCATCCACCTTGTTTACAATTAAATTAATACGTTTGGCATTATTCATCTTGCCCCCTACTTCATACAGTTATACCAAACTATTTTTGATATATCTAAACGGCAGATTTGTATAATATAATTAGTGTTTTGTCAAATAAAATTATAGGTTTTAGGGATAAGGATTTATTATCGGTCGTCTGCCTGCCACACAATGGTTTTGCTGAAATAGTAAATTACTAAAATAGCAGATTGCGTCAGGTCGTGTCAACAAGGCTGCGACCTGATGCATATTGGCCGACAGGTCACGTTTCCCTACGACCTGCCTGAACACATAAAGAAGATCGATAGTTGAATCTTAGCCGCTGAGCTTTATGTCTTTTATGCGAAGTTGAATTCTGTCGGCGCCGTTCCAGCTGTTGAATTCCAGTACATAGACGATATCCACGAAGGTCGGGCGGGTATGCATCTTGTTAAGGAAATCGCCGAAACCGAAACCGATACAATCGAACACCTCACCGCCGCGACGAACCTTGAACTTGAGGTGATTGGTGCCCACCCGATGCGCCGTGCCGACGACCTCGCATTGATAAGTTACGAAGACCGGCCGCATATTGTGAGGGCCAAACGGAGCGAATTGCTCCAGTACATTGACCAGGTTTTCATCGATTGATTCCAATTCGAGCTCGGCGTCGATTTCGAGCTTGGGCACCAGGTCCTCATCGGTTAGCATCCGGGTTGACACCTGGTTGAGCTTCTCGCGGAACGGTTCGATATTGGCCGGGTCGATAGACAGGCCGGCGGCGTATTTATGGCCGCCGTAGCGAATCAGGTAATTGTCGCATTCGCGCAGGGCTTCATACAGATGGAATCCCGGTATCGAGCGGGCCGAGCCTTTGCCCTCTCCCCCGTCGATCGCGATCATCACTGTCGGCCGGTTAAATTTTTCCACGATACGCGAAGCTACGATTCCTATGACCCCCTGATGCCAGCCGACCGATGACAGGACAATCGCCCGGTCGGTTTTCAGGTTTATCTTCTCCTCGATCTGTTGCAAAGCCTCATTGAGCGTGTGTACATCGAGGTCCTTACGCCGCTTGTTCTCGGCGTTGAGTATCCTGGCGATAGCATTGGCCTGGGTTTCATCTTTGGTGGTGAGAAGTTTGACCGCTTTCTGAGCGTCCCCCAGCCTGCCCACGGCGTTTATCCTTGGAGCAAGAATGAATACAACCTGGCCGGTGCCGATTTTACGCCCCATCACGCCCGCTATGAATATCAGCGCCTTGAGTCCCGGTTTGTTTGTCTTGGCCAATTGATCCAAACCGAATTTTGTCAGGATACGATTTTCATCGGCTAAGGGTACGATATCGGCGGCGGTGCCCATGGCCACCAGATCGAGATGTTGTTCAAGCTCGGTTTCATCCTGATTTAACGACCGATATAAGGCCTGAGCGAATTTGAACGCGACTCCGACTGCCGACATCTCGCGGCCGGGCGTCTCCGGCGGATCGAGCTTGGGATTGATTATAACTGTGGCTTTCGGCAATTCTGCGCCGGGTTCATGATGATCCGTTATCAGGCAGTCAATACCCATACCGCGGGCGACTTCGACCTCGGCGACAGCTGTTATGCCGCAATCGACAGAGATTAGCAGGTTGATATTGCGTTTAACCGCTTCCTCCAGACCATCCTCGGAGATACCATAGCCCTCTACCAAGCGATTAGGCAGATAATACGAAACATCGGCGCCAAGACGGTTCAGCACCAGAAACATCAGCGACGCGCTGGTGATACCATCGACATCGTAATCGCCGTAAATCATTATCCTTTCGTTATTTTTCAATGCCTTGACCACCCGATCGACGCCCTCTTTCATGCCATGCATAAGGAAGGGATCGAACAGGTTCTTTAAATTTGGATTTAAAAATTGATCGGCTTGATCCGGCGTTATTATACCGCGCCGGCAGAGAATCTTGGCGGCAATATAGGGTATCGAAAACTTGTCAGCTAATATTCTTGCTTCTTCGACATGGGTTTCATCGGCGACTTCCCATTGCAAATCCATTGATAATATCTCCAATATTAATCTTCAAACAAAGGCAGGTCTGTAAGCCGAGTTCTGTACCCTTGCGGGCGACGGTCATTTATCTGGGATAACGCTCGCGCGTTACCTCAAGCGGCCTACCCGGGGATCAAATGAGGCGGGCTACCTCTTTTCCCCCTATTTGGCTTTTCTTTCGAGTGGGGCTTGCCGTGCCCCCGATGTTACCATCGGGGCGGTGGTCTCTTACACCACCTTTTCACCTTTACCCTGAACGGGCAGTTTATTTTCTGTGGCGCTTTCCGTGTCCTTGCGGGCCCCTCGCGTTACGAGGCACTCTGCCCTCGAAAGCTCGGACTTTCCTCCCC
>CAZFSN010000083.1:11306-13319 GCA_964521815.1 uncultured Ignavibacteria bacterium
GAGCGACCGTCCAACCTGCCTTAAGCTTTATGTTTAAAACCTAATTCCCAAAATTGACCTTGGGAACCTGCTTGGCCTCCTCTGAAACATCAATATATTCATGCGGCTCGAAATCGAACATCCCCGCGATGAAATTTTTCGGGAATTTCCTGATCGAGCTGTTAAATTCTTTCACTGCTTTTATATATCTACCTCTGGCTACGGCAATTCGGTTTTCCGTGCCTTCCAGCTGATCCTGAAACTTCAAGAAACCCTCGTTGGCCTTTAAATCTGGATAATTCTCCACGATCACCATCAAGCGATTGAACAATCCCTTTACCTCATCGCCGGCCTTTAACTTATCCTGAAGCGAACCGGCTCCGCCATAGCTTTTTCTGGCCTCGGCTAAATTATCCAAAATACTCTGTTCATGGATAGCATAGCCCTTTACTGTTTGGACCAGGTTGGGGATTAAATCGAACCGCCGTTGAAGCTGGTTTTCGATTTCCTCCTGCTGGGCGTTGATTTCCTCATCCATTTTTACCAGGCTGTTGTAGGATACCATGAAATAGCCGCCCACCAACAATACCACGAAAGCGATAATCGCGAATATCACCAACCCAAACAGGCAACCTTTAGACAGAGCCATTTTATCTCCTTTTTAAGTACACTCCACCCCAAAATAAGTTTCGGAATTTTATAATACCTTCAATTAGTACTTTTGTCAAGATTTGATATTGGCAAGGTAATTAATATTATGAATATGGACAATGACGGTGTTATAAACGGCTGTCAGGTCACGGCTTTCAGCCTACGACCTGACAGAACGATTTAAAAATTGCGAAATTTAGCGAAGCAGCAGCATCCGCCCGGTCGCACTGCGGTTCCCCGCTCGAAGCCGATAGAAATAGCAGCCCGATGGCCGCCCGGTCGCGTTCCAGGTAATCTGATAACGGCCCGGCGATTGAGTACTCTGAATCATCGTCTCGATGCGGCGACCTAAGATATCGTATATATCTAAATTGACATCAGATATTTCAAACAAATTATATTCGATAGTTGTTTTGTCATTAAAAGGATTAGGATAATTACCTATTAGGCATACCCCGGATGGCAACGCCTTATCGCTTTCAGTTATGCCAATAAATGGTTCGTTCTCCCACCAGGTTATGGCATCGCCGTAATAGGCCGCGCCTAACACATCCAGATCACCATCTAAATCAAGATCGGCGGTTGTCACGTAATCGGCGCCGTAGAAATCATCGGTAACAACGTATTCGGTGAATGTAAAGTTGCCCTCATTTAGCCAACAGGCAACGCGGTTGTCATAAACCGCCGCCGCGATTATATCCGGCCAGCCATTGTCATCGATATCAGCTATCGCTACCGACACCGCGCCATCGAAATCGCCTGTGACTAAATGCGGCATAAACGAGTTTTCACCGGTATTCTCCCAGAATACGATACGGTCGCTATCGCGCGAAGCCCCCACGATATCGATTTCACCGTCATTGTCGATATCGGCAGCGCGAACCGACCAGGCGCCGATGAAATTACTGCTGACAATGTGCTTGGTAAAATTCTCCGCGCCGTCATTTTCCCACCAGGCGATCTCGCCCGACCCGTTGGCGGCGCCCAGTACATCTAAATCCTGATCGCCATCCATATCGGCGGCGTAAACATCGCGGGCGGACTCGAAATCGTCAGCGATAACGTGTTTAAGGAAGACCCGGTCGCCTTGGTTTTCCCACCAGCAGATTTCATTCGCGAACCCCGCGGCGCCAAGAATATCAGGATCGCCATCGCTGTCAAGATCGATAACGAAAACGGCTTCGGCGCCATCGAAAAAGGTATCCACCGGCCGTTCGGAGAATGTCTGGCTGCCGTCGTTTTCCCATAGCGTTATCTGATCGCTTATGAAAGCCGCGCTAATAATATCGCCGTCGTCGTCGCCATCGATATCGACTGCCGCAACCGAGATCGCCGCCAGATAAGATTGAGCTATCGGATGATACTCGAAATTCATTAGACCGT
>CAZFSN010000084.1:0-13137 GCA_964521815.1 uncultured Ignavibacteria bacterium
AACGATATTTCGCCCAGCGAGGCGTGGGCCCGGGCCGCCTTGATCGATAGGTCGAGCAGGTTGCCCTCGCCGGTTTGAGCGCATCGGGTGATATTATCTAAAGCTTCGGTTACATCGGCTTCGTCTCTTTCGGCGCGAAGTTTTTCCAAGCGTTCGATCTGGTTGTTTCTCACGGCCGTGTTATCCACATCGAGCGTCTCAATCGGTTCCTCATGATCGAGCCGATATTTATTGACGCCGACTATAATCTCCTGCCCCGAATCGATCCGCGCCTGACGTCGGGCGGCGGCTTCCTCAATTCGCATCTTGGGCAGGCCGGTTTCAATAGCCTTGGCCATACCGCCGAGCGATTCGACCTCCCGGATATGTTTCCAGGCTTTTTTCATCAAAGCATCGGTAAGGAATTCGACATAATACGAACCGCCCCAGGGATCGATCACCTTGCAGATACCGGTTTCATGCTGAAGATAAAGCTGGGTGTTACGGGCTATGCGGGCCGAGAAATCGCTGGGCAGAGCAATCGCCTCATCGAGCGAATTGGTGTGCAATGATTGCGTGTGTCCCAGCGCGGCCGCCATCGCCTCGATACAGGTCCGGGCGATATTGTTAAATGGATCCTGTTCGGTTAGGCTCCAACCGGATGTCTGACTGTGCGCCCGCAGGGCCATAGATTTGGGATTTTTCGGATTGAACTGTTTGATCAGTTTCGCCCAGAGCATCCGAGCCGCTCTCAGCTTGGCGATCTCCATGAAATAGTTCATACCGATACCCCAGAAAAACGACAGGCGCGGCGCGAACAAATCGATATCGATACCCGCCTTGATTCCGGTGCGGACATACTCCAAACCGTCGGCCAGCGTATAGGCCATCTCCAGATCGGCAGTTGCGCCGGCCTCCTGCATATGGTAGCCGGAGATACTGATGCTATTGTATTTGGGCATATTCTTCGAGGTGAAAGAGAAGATATCCGCGATAATCCTCATCGAGTGTTCGGGCGGATAGATATAAGTGTTGCGCACCATGTATTCTTTTAAGATATCGTTCTGGATAGTCCCGGTTAGCTGTTCATGTTTCACGCCCTGACGTTCGGCTGCTACGATATAGAACGCCATCACCGGCAAAACCGCGCCGTTCATAGTCATCGAGACCGACATCTTATCCAGCGGGATACGGTCGAACAGGATATTCATATCGAGGATAGAATCGACCGCCACGCCGGCCTTGCCGACATCGCCGATGACTCTCGGATGATCCGAATCGTAGCCGCGATGGGTCGCCAGGTCGAAAGCTATCGACAGCCCTTTCTGCCCAGCCGCCAGGTTGCGGCGATAAAACGCGTTGCTCTCTTCGGCGGTGGAAAAGCCGGCGTACTGACGGATTGTCCAGGGCTGGGTGACATACATTGTCGCGTATGGACCCCTGAGAAACGGCGGAATTCCGGCGGTGTAGTTCAGATGCTTACAGCCTTTAATATCCGTTTCAGTGTAAAGAGGCTTAATATCGATTTGCTCGTTAGTCTGCCAGATCATGTCATCGAGTTTTTTATTGGCTTGCTTTTCAGCCAATTCCCGCCATTGCGCTTCATCCATGTTGGAGATCGCGGATCGATAATCGATCTTGGTGAAATCAGGTATGGCTTTCATGATATCACCCCCAGCCTTTTAGAGAATTTTAGAAGGAGTCCGACGACATTGGCCCCCTTAAAAATGAATTCATCGATACCGGCATTTTTAATGGCATCGTCATATCCTTTGGGATTGCCCGCTAAAACGATAATAATATCTGGCCTGGCTTTTTTCAAAGCTGCTACCAGCGATGGCACGAATTCGGGATAGAGGCTGTCGGCTGAGCATATTACCATAATATCGGCGTTCGCCTCCAGCGCGGCCGCGGCGGCTTCATCGATGGTTTTATAACCCGCACCATCGATAACCTCGAAACCGCCTGTCTGAAAAAATCCGGTAGTAAAATCGGTTCGAGGTTTATACTGGGCAACCGTACCAAAATTAGCCAGAAAAACCCTGGGTAATGAACCTGTTTTAATTCCATAATTTTCAGATGCTTTTCTGATAGCTTCGAACATCTCGGCGCTTCGCTGAATCTTAACAGGGGTAATATTCGTTTGTTGATATTTATCGGGGCGAATGGCCTGGGCGATTTCGTCGATTGTCGCCCCGCGGCTTGCCGCTTCAATAGCTATTTCCATGATATCACCGGCAGATGATTTAACTGCTTCGCCAATTTTCTTTAAAGCTCCGTCTCTGGCTTTAGTATCGATACTTGATTTAAACGCTTCGAGATTTTTCAATCGCTCAGCATGTAGTTTGGCATAGTCAACAGGAATTTGCTTTAGCATTTTTTCCGAAGGATTAGGATAGGCATTAGTGCCTATAAGTACGTCTTTACCCTTAGCCAAATTATCCCTACGGTTCGCCTGCGTTTTTTCAACGATTTTTTGCGGGATTCCCTTTTTCAGCGCGTTATACATGCCGCCTTTGGCTTCAATTTCCTGAAATATTTGCCAGGCTTTACCGGCTACTTCATCGGTAAGTTTTTCCACATACCACGAACCGCCGGCCGGATCGATTACCTTATCGAAATGGCTTTCCTGTTGAAGGATTATCTGGATATTCTCGGCAATCCGCCGGGAGAAATTATCCGGTTCGCCGATTGCCTCATCGAAATATCCCACCTGTAAACTGTCACAGCCGCCAGCTACGCCGGAGAACGCCTCGGTGGTAGCTCGAAGGATATTCACATAGGGATCATAAGCAGTCATATTATAAGATGATGTACGGCCATGAATCGTTATCTTTTGCGCTTCTTCACTGCCACCACACGATGCTATGATTTTCGACCAGAGTATTCGAGCGGCCCTGAGTTTAGCGATCTCCATGAAGAAATTAGAACCAAGTGAGTAAGAAAATCTTGTTTGAGAAGCTATTTTATCTAAAGGCAAATTATTGGCTTGAAGTATTCTTAAATATTCGACCGCCGTAGCTATAGAAAATGCTAATTCTTCCGCCGTACTCGCCCCACTGTTATGCCAGGGATAGCTATCAACAGAAACGGTTTTCAAATCGGGAACATTGCTGATTGCCCATTTCGTAACCCAAGCCATTTCTTTATAAATTTGTTCTAGCGATGTTGGTAACATTCCGTTTGTAACCAGTTCCGCCAGGGGATCGGCTCCTATACTGCCGCTAATATTTTTTGTATGAATTCCCTGGCGTATGGCATAAGACATAAGCAAGGCCATTAACGGCAAAGATGATATCCCGGCATTGATATTAACAGGCACGTCAGTGATATCGATATCGGCCAGAAGCGTTTCGATATCGGCTATCGTTGAAATCGATAATCCATCGACATCTGGTTGAGAATCATTCGTCCGGCCTGGGTCTTCAGCAAACCGTGTAGGCCTATCGAGTAAAACCGAAATCGATCCGCCGCCTCTTTTAAAATCCCGGGCAATCGCCTCCCGGCACAATACCACCGAATGATAACCGTACTCTGAAACAAACTCCCGCGGTTCGGATACGTATCCTGCAGGTTTGGTGCCCCGCCTGAACGGAGCTCCCCCCGGGTAATTGTTTTTAGATATGATATTAACTATATCATCATTTGTATAAAGCGCTTTTATTTGAATACCTTCATAGGTTTCATTGAACATCGACTTTTCAAATGACATCCCCTTCAGCTGTTTCTCAGTCTCCTTGCGCCATAACTCAAGCGAATGCGGCGGGAATTCATCGAAAGTCAATTCCGGTGAAAAACCTCGGTGATTATTTTCTAAGGTCCTACCAGCCATGCAAATCTCCTTACAATATGCCTGTTAATGGCATCGAGGAAAAATCTATAGTATAGGATTCGGCAAAACAAGCCTTTTATTAGGCCGATATTTCATGGTCGTAAGTTAATTCAAAATTTATCAAAAACTCATAGCTTCAGTCAGGCTTGATTATTATAAGGCAAATAGTTACACTATATGCAAAATACATTGAGACGCAATCTCAATTATTATTTAATAAAATTGATAAAAGAATAGAGCAATAATTAAAAAGTAGTATCGCGTTCTTCAATTTTAAATAAAAAAGGGAGCCGGATCAGGCTCCCCAGACTGTTGATAAACCAGGCAGTTGGGTTCAGTCGGGTCGTAGCGAAGCGTGACCCGACTGCTAATTCTATGCCGGGCCTCAAGGTCTTGGCGATCACGCCCTTTCGGGCTACGACCCGAAACAACATTCGGTCTGATTTTACTTTTGGTCATTTTGTCAACAACCTCGGGAGCCGTATCAAGCTCCCTTCAAAAACCGGTATCTGTCCTTTATTTCAACATCAACATTTTCTTTATTTGACTGAAATCATTAGCCCTCAACTTGCAAAAATATATTCCGGTAGCTTGGTCCCCGGCGTTCCAGACAATCTGATAATAGCCGGCTTGCTGTTGCTTATCGACAAGCGTGGTGACCTTTTGCCCGAGAACATTGAATATTTCCAGGGTGACATCAGATGTCGACGGAAGGCCATAACTGATCGTGGCCGAGGCGTTGAACGGATTGGGGTAACTGCCTATCAGTTCATAGTTGGCGGGAATGTCGGCCAAATTCTCATGATCCGAAATCGCGACCGGCTCGCAGTTAATTTTCACCAATTTGAAAGCATCCACGCCGGCCTCAACTACCGAGCCGCCGCCCAGATCCGCCGCCTCGAAACGAATTTTAACCTGATCGGTAGGGGTTATATAACTGTCAACGGCAAATTTTTCTACTTTCCAGCCGCTTTCGGAACTGGGTCCGAATGATTGGGCCAAATCCCAGCTTGCCCCATTATCCGCGGAAACCCAGACCTTGAAATAATCGTCATACGGGTTATCGCCGGCGAAATTAGTATACCAGAAAGCATACTCCATCAGGTACGAATCTTCCGATAAATCAAACGTGGGTGAAATCAAATAAGTCGTTCCGCCGTCAACATCCGAGTTGCCATAGACATTGTCGGTTAAATAGCATTGACCCGATCCGTCGAAATCGGTCGGCGGGTCGCCGCGTTCGCCGTTACCTACCGGGATACCGCGATTCCAGGTGCCATCAGACAGAGAAGGCGAATCTTCGACGGTCCAACCCTGATCGGTTTCGAAATTATCTTCAAAATCGATGGTAAGTCCGTAAGCGCTATAAGTCAAATAAGTGGTCGCCGGCGCTAAAAACGGATCGGTTACTAAAATGCCATTATGCGTTTCGGCGCTGAAATAATACTGTATCTCCGTTGGGCAAGCGATTTCCGGGAAAACCGCACTGTATAGATTGGGGGAAATAAGATCCATCTGGACTTCCTGCCAGCCCGAACCTACATTATAATGAAAGATTCCTGTTCCCGGCTCTGGAGTATCGGTGATACCATAAACCTCGATATTTATAGTCGCGCCGCCTTCGGGACTTACATAGTCAGGGCGCCCATCCGGGAAATCAAATCCCAGCAGTTGGAGTTCAGGACAATCCATATTATGCAGACTGAAACCTTCGCATATTTCAGGATAGTGCGGCGTGCCATTGCCGATATTGCCGTCATTATCATCCAAAGTTAAATAATCGACCGTAATGCTGGGGGTAATCATGTCGCCGGTATGCAAAAGCATGGCATTAATGGCCAGATTGGAAATTATATCCATATAATCATCAGGATAAGTCTCCATCAAAGCTTCCCTGGTATCCCAGACGCAACCGGAAATTAATTGGCCGCAATCGTGAATTTCACCGGTACACGGGTATTGAAAGGAGTTGTCGGCTGTCCTCATATACTCATCGCAATCATTGAAAAAGCCATATGCCAGTCCGGGACTCTCAGTGATTAGTACACCCATTACATCGGCCATTCCTTCGCCATATTGCCCCTGACCGCTGCCGGCCATCTGCACCAGGTGATGGCCATATTCATGATGGATAACAGTCGAAAAAGCCGTGTTGGCACATCCGCCACCGGAGGTAAAGAAATTGATCGAACTATAGTCATAGAAAGCGTTGCAAACATCGTCCAGATTAACATTAACCGGGAAAGAATTCTGCGACAGCCCCGGGTAGCTAGGATTATATTTAATCGCATTGCTGCGTACTTTGTTGGCCTGAATATAACCGTTAACTTCCGCGCGCTTGAATTCGTTGGCATTTAAGGGATTGTGTAAAATTTCTATAGGTCCGGGTGGAAAAACTGAGGTGTCGATTACGGAGTTGTTGCCATTTTGATTAAAAACCCTAAACCATTGTCCCCAGATATACGATGTTACAGTGACTTCCAGGCTATCATCATTGGGAATAATGAAATTACCGAGCGAATCAGCATAAGCATATCTGCTGCCGATACTGACACGGGCGTAAGGCATCGGAGTAACCACTTCTTCATCGCAAAAATCCGCCGCGTTGCCCTGAGTAGCAAGGCCGATCACGGTGCCCGATACATCGACATTAATAATCATATTTTCGGAATACAAAATCTCGCCGGTTTGGCTATCTACGAGCAACAACCACTTTTTATAATCAAGAGTGCCACTTAAACCGTTATCGGCGATAACCTCCATCGCCACTCTCGGCTGATCAATAACTTCATCATTTATCCCGGCCCAGATGACTAATTGGGGTTCGGTAAAACTTTTCAGTTCGGGTTCGAAAGCCCGGGCGGCGTTTTCCGCCATAGCTGAATTAACAGAATAATTGCCCTCTAATCGGAAATCGCCAAGATCACGCAAAGATGATGATGCCAAAACCAGCGGGTAATTCGATTCATTGCGTACTAATAATCTCAGCTCGGACCTGAAAACAGGTATAGCGCCGCTATACTGAGAATAATAAACCAAAGTGAACTTGTATTCTCCTGTTTGCCGATCGTACATCAAAGGCTGAATATGTCTGTTATCGAAAAGACCGCTTACCGGGAGGAGATTTTCGGCTGTCACCCCAAAAACGCCGACATGATTCAGTCGAAATTGTTCGGCGGTGTTCTGAGGACTGCTGCCATTTCCGAATTGATTGCCATATATTCGGGTTATCAGTTGCCCTTCAGCAAATGTCGAAACTCCCGGATATCGAGCTTTAAGGTTATAAAGAGCCAGATTTTTCGAATTCTCTTCAGCGAAAATTCCAATTGGGATTGCCAGTATTAATGCTAATATTAATACCAGGACTATGGCGGTTTTAGAAACCTTCATTTTAGCCTTCCTTGCTAATTTTTTATTAGCTAAATCAAATTAATTTTCAAAAAGTATCATTATAATGTAAAGCAATTAAACTTAAAGCAAAATCTATGCGCATTCATAAAAATTGTGCTTGTTTCGAGATGATATAAATGGAAAAAATTGATTGATTGTAATACGTTTACAGAAAACAAGTTAAGATTCATCGATTCCACTTCGCATCATCCCGGAATTCGTAATTAAGCAAGCTGTTTTAATATCATCCAACAACCAGGCCCAGAAGTTATCGAATTCATCGAAAAACGTGAAAAAAGTGTCAAGACAATACATCACTGTGACATTTGCCAACACCAAACCCTGTAAGCCCCCAAATTAGACGCACACTTTCCCACATCAACTTCAATTCGAATATAATAATTTATCATGGATAAGCAAGCGATTTATCCCCGACCTTAGAGCTGTTTACAATATAAAAACACAATTATGATACCCCGGAACAATGAAAAAGGCGGCCGGGATGGCCGCCATAAACTGACATCAAACTAATAAATATCTTATTATTTGCCTTGAAACTTGATCTGTTTTTTTATTCCGGATACTGAGATATCGCAATTCGGCCAACCGGCGGGAGCTACCGGAGGAAGATCTGCCGGGCTAAGCCACAACGGTTCATAATTAGGGCAATAGCTGATATTACCTTGATCTCTGAAAAAATTCACCAGCTTAGTCACATCACCGCCTATGACATTACAATCTCCGTTGATATCAGCCGAGGCCCAGAAACCATCCATCAAACAGGCAACGCTGGAGGGCGCGTCTCGGAAAAAATTGACCAGATAAGTCACATCGCCGCCAACTACCGAAGGCGGCCAGGTCCCATCATACATATTGACATCACCGGGCAAATAAGCATAGCCTGGTTCTTCGCATTCAAACGCTGTGATTGAGACTGCGTCGACCGCCGCTTCAACTACCGAGCCACTATTTAAATCCGAGGCCTCGAACCGTAACTTTACATCAGCGGTAGGCGTCACATAATCGGCAGCGTCAAACGAATATTCGAGCCATTCGTTAACAGTGACCGGTCCGAACATCGTAACTAAAACCCAATTTGAGCCGTTGTTGTTTGAAATCCAGACCTTGAACAAATCATTATTGGGATCATCGCCGGTATTGTTCGAATACCAGAGCGCGAAACTTATGTTGGCATCTAAACCGTCCAAATTAATCGTTGGCGAAACGAGATAAGTAGTCCCACCGTCTACATCGGAATTGCCGTCTGCGTTGTCCGTCACATAACAATAGCCTGATCCGTCATAATCCGACAGGGGATCGCCTCGATCTCCGCCGCCGCCCGGTATAGCTCGTTCCCATTGACCGTCCGAGGCATCCCCGGACACTGTCCAACCCTGATCTGTCTGGAAGTTATCTTCCATGAAAGGTGTTATCGTGCCAACCACAGCTGAGTACACCGAAACAGGCGCGTCGGGCGGGCTCAGGACCGTACTGCCGCCATCGCCGGAAGCGCTGATATAAAATTCGGGTAAATCATCGCAGGTGGCTTCCGGCAGGGTCGCTTCAAACATGATGCTGCTAATCGCTGTTATGTTCGTGGCATTAAACGCGCCATCGTCATAGCGATAGTAAAGCCTGCCCGATCCCGGCTGATAGTTCTCGTTGCCGGCTTCGATCTTTATCGCGAAAGTAGTCGGCTCGGAGGGTTCTACGTGCTCAGGCGTGCCATCCGGGAAACTAATCTGTAAGGAATAGGAAAACACTGTACTCATACCCAGATCGGGATTTCCCCAGAGCGCGCCCCATTCAAAGGTTTCATATTTGTTGTAGCTCCACAGGCCATAAGTATACATTTTCGTCACCGCGCGTTGATGAGCTTCGCCTTGCGTGTATTCGCCGGAAGTTACATCTTCAGTGAATAAGTAATCAAGCGATTGGCTTGAGCCGTCATATTCGCGATTCCAGCCGGGACATCCAAAAGCGACTTTTGTAGCGCCGACGAATCCGACTCCCCCCTGCTGCATCATCGCCTGTCCGAGATTTAAGTAATCGGTGTCGGAATTACTGCAAGCATCGGCAAAAATAATAGCGGGATAATTATCATTGAGCAACGGGCAATTACCGGAGGAGATAAACGCTTCGACAGTCCCATGGTAGATATGGCTGGATGTCGGTGAACCGTGCCCCGCCCAGTTCACGAATCCATAAGTACCCGATGACCACACCGAGACGGCGTTACTGTTGTTCAGATTATAATCCATCGAGAAAGTTGAGTAACCCTGTTCGTACAATCTGGTCATAGTCCAATCGGCCATCCAGGTTTGATCAACCTTGGCTTCCATGAGCTCGGCGTTATCGGTGCGCGGATTAGGATCATTATCCCAGAAGAAAGCGCCCAAAAGCAGGATATTCTTTTTATATGACGGATCATCATTCTGCTCGTAGACTACTGATTTTTCGCAGATATGCTGGACGATAGTCGGATCACTCCAGGGGATTCGCCCGACATTGACCTCGCCATAAAAATCGATCGGATCGGTGTCCTCGCCATACAGATGGTCGCCATCGGCATCCCAGGAAACATTATCGGCGTAAGAAAGCTCGGCATAATAGAAATCAGTCTCCGGCATTCCATAACCGACATCCTGGTAGGTCCGGCGCATCGGGACATCATCATAATGACCGATAATCAGTACATCTTCTATGCCCCATTGATTCGAGGGATATTTATCCCGGAGCAAATTCCTTATTTTCTCGGCCAGGTCGTAGCCGATATAATTGGAATTTATCCAGGTCGTGGTCACAACCTCCACTGCCCGGCCTTTCTGCGTTTCCCAATTGACCAGGGGGGTTATGTATGATGTCAACGAACTAAGCGTGATTATTACGAAATCATTAATATCTCTATCAACCGGAGTATAAGGCGGGTACCAGCTATAGGCTTGATCATAATTCAGGATTATGTCCTCGGCCCGATGTTGAATTTTCTCGCTACCGCTTAGAGAAATATCCGGCGTCCTGTCAGGAAGTCTGTATTTGAGATCGACCGTGATGTCGGGATAATAAATCAGCCGCCCGGTCAAGGGATGATATTCGAATGGTGTCACCCGGACATCTACGAGATTGTACTCTCTATAGCCGGCGGTTCTGATAAATTCTACGACTTTTTGGGGATATGCGTTATCGCTTTGATAAACCGAGTTGTAATTTCCCTCGTAGCGTTGTTTATCCCTTTCATAAAGAGCGGGGTTTTCCTCATCGATTACTCTTGTTAAGGGCGTAGGCGGGATATTGTAGTTGCCCGGCAGGTCGATCCCCTCGCCCGGATCAAAATCAATCCCGATAAACTCGGCGCCGGGCGGTATCGCCAGCGCGAAAATCCGCGACGGCAACTTTGGTTTTCCCGGTATCAGCAAATAGCCATAATCATCGATATAGAGCTCCTGCCCAAGTACGGTGTTCTCGATTTCATAAGCCGCCACCGGAATTGTAACGTTGATTGTTTGTTCGCGCTCGGAACCGAAAACGGCGGAGGTACTAATCAAAAAAAGAGCTGATATCAATATTAAGATAGAAAAAATAGAAGATCGCTTCATGTTATAACTCCTTGAATTAATTTGCCGTGCCGGTAATGACACCGTCGAATGTCTCGATATTTTTTTGAAGTAAACGTCCATCAGCAAAATCGCAGTATTCCCACAATTCCTTGAGGTCTTTTTTGTTAGATACTAAAATTTCACCGAAAAAGCAAGGACTGTTTTTGGTGTATAAGTTGTTGATATTTCAATATCATAACAATTCTTCGTTCAATGCTATTTATTTTCTTTAGCAAATTACTATTGTCAAATTGTTAACAATTGTACTATTATTTCGCTTAAGAAGTTAAAATTCATCATGGTTTTTCGGATAAAATGATTAAAGCCGGCTGTTTTTTCGATACACTGAAAATAATGATAATTCAATTATTGCTTAAAAAGCCCGATATTGGCTATAATACTTGGGTGCTTTCGGTATGCATTTTAGGGGAACTGTCTGAAAGTAAATGAGTTTAAATCAAGGTAAAGAAATAAATTAATTAATTCTAAGGAGGAAATTAACATGGCTGTCAATATCGAGGAAATTCTGGGCAAAGATGCCGAATATCTTCTGAACTATACCAGCAAAACTTTTCCCAAAGATCAGCTTCATTTACCGGGTCCGGATTTTATCAATCGGATACATTCTACTTCGGATAGGCCCGTGTCGGTGCTTCGCAATATGCAAACTCTATTTGACCACGGCCGTCTGGCCGGCACCGGCTACCTGTCGATTTTGCCGGTAGATCAGGGCATAGAGCATACGGCTGGGGCATCGTTTGCCCCCAACCCGATCTACTTCGACCCGGAGAACATAATCAAGCTGGCCATAGAGGGCGGTTGCAACGGGGTAGCCTCAACGTTGGGTGTACTTGGCGCGATGGCCCGCAAATACGCTCACCGGATCCCGTTCATCGTTAAGATCAATCATAACGAGCTACTGACCTATCCTACCAAGTACGATCAGATTTTATTCGCCGATGTCGAACAGGCTTTCGAGATGGGCGCCGTCGCGGTCGGCGCCACGATCTATTTCGGGTCGGAGCAAAGCAACACCCAGATCATGGAAATCACCCAGGCTTTCAAAGAGGCTCACGAACTGGGCCTGGTGACAATCCTCTGGGCCTACCTTCGCAACCCGGCGTTCAAGACCGATAAAGACTATCACGTAGCTGCCGATTTAACCGGACAAGCCAATCATCTTTCCGTCACTATCGAGGCCGATATCGTGAAGCAGAAAGCGCCGCAGAACAACGGCGGATTCACCGCCCTAAAATTCGCCAAGACTCACGAGAAAGTTTATACCGAATTAACCACCGATCATCCAATCGACTTAACGCGTTATCAGGTTGCCAACTGCTATATGGGCCGGGCCGGACTGATTAATTCAGGCGGCGGTTCCGGTAAAAACGATCTTTTCGAAGCCGTTCGTACTGCCGTAATCAACAAACGCGCCGGCGGCATGGGCATGATCATGGGCCGTAAAGCGTTCCAGCGTCCCATGGCTGAAGGCGTGAAGTTGATGAACGCCGTGCAAGATGTTTACGCCGATAAAAAAGTGACTATCGCTTAAATAGTAATTCGCACCACCTTAGGGAAACGGCATGCCGTGTCCCTAAGGTTAATCCCCCGCATCAACAAGCTTTTAGATATTATATCAAAGTGCCTAATGTTCCGGAAACTCAAACCATTTCACTTTGGTTCTAAAAAAAGATTATATCAATGATCTTAACCGATGGACAGATTTCGAATTGCTCGATAATCAACAAAACCGGAGATGCTTTATGGCATACTTTGAAATAAAAGACTGGATAAAAGAACTCAAACCGGGGCGCAAAAAAACCAACGCATTAGCTGACTATTCCGGCCTCGACCGTGACACGCTTCTAAAGATGTATTCAACAATGGTGCTGGCTCGACGGATCGAGCTGGAGGAAAAGCTTCTTTTGAGACGGGGTATCTGCCGCTTCTTTATCGGTTGCGGCGGTAAGGAGCTTATCGATGTTGTAATCGCACAGGCTTTAAACGGCGATGACCCGTTTATCGGCTATTACCGTAATAAGGCGTTCGATCTGTATCGGGGCGTATCGATTAAGCAGAAAATCTACGAGGCGGTCGGTGACGCGCGTTCGGAATCGACCGGCGGGATGCTTCAGCCGTCCCATTCGTCCTATCCCGATCTGGCGATACTGCCGCAGGCTTCCCCAACCGGTTCGCACGCGCTGGAGGCCGCCGGCCTGGGCGAGGCGATTATAAATCCTACTCCGATAACCGGCCCTATTGGTATTTCGGGCGGACGGTACAAACCCGGTTCGCTGGTGTTCTGTTCGATCGGCGAAGGCGCGACCTCATCGCCGGAAT
>CAZFSN010000085.1:0-13101 GCA_964521815.1 uncultured Ignavibacteria bacterium
GCTTTGCGCGAAATTTTGATATGATCTTAGACCGATGCGACGATATTCCTTAGCGGTATATTTATCGCCAAATGAGTTTTTCAAATTGACCATGGTAATCTCGCGTCTTATTCTAAGGACGGAAAACGCCAGGAAACCGATAAGATCGCCAAATTTTAAGGCCAGTCTCAACGGCAAAGGATTTAAAATAGCAAGTAATAGTTTTACGAAAAAATATTCGATTTTATGTTGAAAGGCCTTGCTCATCCCCTTTGTATCTTTCCTCGATTTCCCATTGCTTCTTTTTCTTCCTCATCAAGTACACTTTTACCAGATATAATAAAATGAATAATACGGCGATCAAAGGAAATAAAATACTGGGGTCGAAAATATATAGTACCAGACGGTACCTTTCGGCGGTTTTTTTCTGCCAGACTACTACCCATTCGGTGTAGCGATAGCCGGTCGAATTGAAGAAAGCCTCGTAGATATTGCCGTTGGCCCGGTAGTCAGATAAAAAATCCGAGATAAATTCAATACCGAATTCCCGCACCAGTGATGACATAGCCAGGTATGATTGCGCGTAGGCCAGGGAGGCTTTCGCTCCGCCGAAATTATTGACTCCCTCCAGAGCGGTCAATTGGATCAACCCGCTGCCCCAGACTGCCCGAGTAAGCAGAATATCCGTGGACAGCCGCCATTCACCGGACATAAGCTGGCAGAATCCCTCCTCGAACCAGCGCGGCAACCATCGGCCGCCCGAGGCTTTATCCAACATCAGATGGCCTAATTCATGGCCGAGAAGTTCGGCCAGACTTTTACCGGTTTCAAAATGGGATGGCGATTTTATCACGATTAGATGACGATCCTTGACCGCGGCGCCGGCGCCCCAATCAGGAAAAGCCGATCCTAACGCGGCGTTAAATGACTTGATGTCTTTGGCAATCACTACTTTTATCGTATCGCCATATTCGATACCCAGAACATCTTCAATTTTTCGCTGATATAGTTCCAATGCGCGAATCGCATCAACACTATCCGACGCCGACGCGCTGACTTGAAATACCGCGGCCTGGGCGGATGATGATATAGCCGTGAATATTAGCAGAATCAAAAAAGCCCAAAATAAACCGGGCTTTTTTTTATGTATTTCTTTTCTATTCAAGTCCGTAAGAATGCCCGGGCTTAAGTATTATACACTCCGCCCCGAATTGCTTGACCTTTTCGGCAAATACTTTAGGATCGGCCTTAATCGGATCGAACGTATCGTAATGCATCGGAATAACTTTGCGGGGTCGCAAGAACTCCACGGCTTTGGCGGCGTCATTGACATCCATGGTGAAATATCCGCCAATCGGTAATAACGCCATATCGATCTTATCGAGTTCGCCGATTAATTTCATATCCATGAATAAGCCCGTATCTCCCGCATGGTAGACAATCTTATCAGCCATACGGATTATAAAACCCACCGGATTGCCGCCATAAGCCATATTGCCGCCCAATGTCGAACCGTGATGGGCGATAGTCAACTTTAACGAACCAAACGGGAAATTCGCTCCGCCGCCGATATGCAGGCCGGCTGTTTTCTCTATTCCCTCGCCGGCGCAATATGTTGCCAGTTCAAAATTGGAAATAATCATGGCTTTATTTTTCCTGGCTACTTCAATCGCGTCGCCCATATGATCGCCGTGACCATGGGTCAGCAGAATAAAATCAGCTTTGAGCTCATCGACCGTGATTTTCGCCAGCGGATTGCCGCTGATAAACGGATCGACAACGACTTTGTGTTTACCATCATCAAGCAAAAAGCAGGAATGCCCTAAAAATGTTAAATTAAGCATAGTACCTCCAGAATTTTTCATAAAAATCTATAACATTAATAAGGTCATGTCAAACGGGTTTTTGGGTCGGATCGCAAGACAGGCCAATGGCCTGTCACTACATTAACGGCGCTATATATAGGGACAGGGCACTGCCCTGTCCGGAGGTTGTTGACAAAATGACTAAAAGTAAAATAACACCGAATGTTATGTTGGGTCGTAGCCCGATAGGGCGTGATCGCCAAGACCTTGAGGCCCGACATGGAATTAGCAGTCGGGTCACGCTTCGCTACGACCCGACTGAACCCAGCTGTTTGGTTTGTCAACAGTCTGAGACAGGCCAATGGCCTGTCACTATGTTAACGGCGTTATGTGTAGGGACAGGGCATCGCCCTGTCCGGAGGTTGTTGACAAAATGACTAAAAGTAAAATAACACCGAATGTTATGTTGGGTCGTAGCCCGATAGGGCGTGATCGCCAAGACCTTGAGGCCCGACATGGAATTAGCAGTCGGGTCACGCTTCGCTACGACCCGACTGAACCCAGCTGTTTGGTTTGTCAACAGTCTGAGACAGGCCAATGGCCTGTCACTACGCTAACGACGCTATATGTAGGGACAGGGCACTGCCCTGTCCGCGGGATGGGACTAAGGGTTGGCGGCAGACAGGGTTGGAGATTTGCCCCAACGCGTGTCTGTTTGATCATACCTCCAAGCTTACATACCCGGCGGTAGATATCGGGTACAGAGACCCGAGAACACATATGGATTTATTAAACTTATCCTGTCAACCCGCTAATAAAGATTTTTACGGACTAAAAAACAGAATCTATAACGCCGCCGCCTAATAGCGATTGATTATCATAAAAAACCGCCGATTGGCCGGGAGTGATGGCTCTTTGAGGTTCTTCGAAAACAACTTCCATGCTATTATGATCAATTATCTTCACCAGACAGGCCGCCGGTTCATGCCGATATCTGATTTTGGCCAGGCATTTGACTTCATCACCATCGGAAATATCGATAACCCAGTTGGCATCTTGGGCCGTAAATCTGGATTTGAATATGTGCTTTTCCGTCCCTACGATTAATCTGTTTGCTTCAAGATCGATTTTCAAAACGTACAAAGGCTCATGATATGAAACACCCAGGCCTCGTCTCTGGCCAATAGTATAATGCATTAAGCCTTTATGTTCACCCAACAACTTGCCGTCCGTATCGATAATTTCGCCGGGAATCGATACTCCTAAGACATCGGTGTAATCACCATCCGGGACAAAGCAGATATCCTGGCTCTCCACATAGCTGTCATCGGCTATACCATATTTAGCCGCGATTTCTTTGATTTGACTTTTGGCATATTTGCCAACCGGGAATAGGGTCCTTGATAAATATTCGTGCTTGATTCCCCATAAAGCGTAGGTTTGATCTTTATCATCATATTCGGCTTTATTAATCAGCTTTCGGCCATCAATATCATTAATCTGCGCATAATGACCGGTCGCCACGAAATCGCGTTCCAGGTCATCGGCAAGACGGATTAGCTCCGGCCAGCGGACAAGGCTATTACATCTTACGCACGGATTGGGGGTGATCCCCCGTTCATAAGATTCTTTAAAATCGGTGATAACCTCTTTTTCGAACAGATCGACACGATTGATTACATAGTGCGGTATTTCAAGCCTGTCGCAGATAATACGCGCTCTGTTTAAAGTTTCTATCGAACAGCAGTTTTTCGGCGATGAGTCAGCGCTATAATCGTTGTAGTCGAAATTTTTGAAAGTTACCCCGACTACTTTATAACCATCTTCTTTGAGAAGCGCGGCCGCTACGGAAGAATCCACGCCGCCTGATATAGAAAGGACAACGGAGTTCAAAGTGTCATCTGCTTTGATATAATGGCGAAATACTTCTTAACCTGGCGATTTCGGCTTCAAGTGTGTCCAGAATATAATCGATATCCGCTTCATCGCTATGCCTGCCAAATGAGAATCTGATAGACCCCTGCGCCAATTCAGCCGGTATGCCAAGCGCCATGACCACATGGGATGGTTCGACCGCGCCGGATGAACACGCTGATCCGGATGACACGGCTATGCCTTTCATATCGAGGCTGAGTACAATCGATTCGCCTTCAACCGCCTGAAAGGCGATATTGACAGTATTGGGCACCCGGTTTTCCTGATCGCCAATAATAGTAATATCATCAATCCGGCTTCTAACGCCTTTGATAAATTTCGATACCATACGATTCAAACGAGCAGATTCCGATTCCATGTCGCGCCAGGCAATCTCAATCGCCTTGGCCAGGCCGACAGCGCCGGGAACGTTCTCGGTGCCGGCGCGACGCTTGAATTCATGCGAACCGCCATGGCATAAAGCCCTTATGTTGGTTTTTTTCTTTATATACAAAAGGCCTATCCCCTTGGGGCCATATAGCTTATGACCTGACACCGAAAGCAAATCAACATTTATTTGATCGATTGTATAAGGTATTTTACCGGTCGTCTGAACCGCATCGGTATGAAATAAAACTCCCGCTTGATGAGCTACCTCCGCCAGTTTTGAAATATCTTGTATCGTGCCGATTTCATTATTGGCATGCATGATTGTCACTAATATCGTATCAGGTCTGATAGCTTTTCGCAGATCATCTGGAGATATTAAGCCTTTATTATCGGGCTTTAAAATCGTTATTTCAAAACCCTCTTTTTCAAGAGAATGGCAGCTCTCCAAAACGGCGTGATGTTCTATCGCGCTGGTAATAATATGCTTGCCCTTGGAAACATTGGCGAAAGCCGTTCCTTTAATCGCCATATTATCCGATTCGGTGCCGCCCGAGGTAAAAATAATTTCCTCCGGCGAACACTTGAAAATTCCGGCTATAGATTCACGCGCCCGTTCCAAGGCAGCTCTGGCTTTGCGTCCGAATTCGTGAACTGAACTGGCATTCCCGAATATATCCATGAAATAAGGCTTCATCGCCTCAAAAACTTCAGGATGAACAGGAGTGGTGGCATTATGGTCAAGATAGATTCGTTTCATCTTCATTTACCTCCGATGCGAATATATAGAGGCGCGATTTTAAAGTCAAGCCGCGCGAATAAGATCACTTAATAATAATATAACCGTATGATTATCAATCAGGTTCCAGCCTTTGACGCGGAAATAAAAGCCTCGAAAAGCCGGCGGGCATGCGCTCTTTTGAAGATTCTTTCGGGATGCCATTGGACGCTTAATAAAAACGGATAATCGACTAATTCAAGGCCCTCAATAATCCCATCAGAGGTTTTAGCTGATACAATCAGACCTTTACCAATTTTGTCAATAGCCTGATGGTGACTCGAATTACAATTGATATTTTGGCAGCCTATTACATCATGCAAAAGCGAACCCGGTTGAAGCTTAACAGGATGATTGATTTCCCCGGCAAAATTATCGCCATGATGCTTAAGCAGTTGAGTATTAATCAGGCTTAGATCCTGATATAAATTGCCGCCCCGGGCAACATTGAATAACTGATGCCCTCGGCAGATACAAAATATAGGTTTTTTAAGCTTTATGGCTTCTTTTAAAAGCGCCAGTTCAAACCAATCCCGTGGTTCTCTTGGTTTAGATGACCTTGGATGTGGACGCTGATGGAAATATTTTGAGTCCAAATCATAACCGCCCGTGAAAATCAGACCATCGACCAGATCAAGGTATCCTTTTATCATGGCAAAATTATTGGTATTGAACAAACCGATTGGCCGTCCGCCGGTTTTTTCGATGGCGTAATGATAGTACTTGGCCAGGTAATCAAACTCGCTTTTCATTGGCGAGCGTCGATATTTTACTTTAAGCGCCTGGCTTAATGTTATGCCGATCAATGGCTTTTTAGAACGCATATAATATTGCCAGATCCCAGCCGCTTTCACCCAAGTCCAGTTGTTTTTTCAACCGGACAGCCCAATCAAAACGTATCGGACCTATCGGCGTAAAGAAATGAAGCCCGAAACCGGCAGATGATTCTATTTTATTCAATTTGAAGTCTTTCATATCATAAGAGACGCTTCCAATATCGGTAAAGGCCGCGCCGCCAAACCTCCAGAATAGCGAACGTCTGATTTCCAGGTTGCCAAGAAGCATTAATTTTCCGCCTTTGGGAAGTCCTATCAGGTCCGCCGCGACACTATCGGCCGCGGTCCATTTCGGTCCCAGGCTGTTTTCCGCATAGCCTCTGACAGTGTTGGCGCCGCCAAGCGTAAACCTGTCATCAGCGCTCGAGCCGCCCGTAGCGCCCATTTCTTTAAGAACGCCTATTCTGAAACGACTGGCGACAATGTTATCGCCGAATAGCCTATTAAAACGGCTCCAATAAAATTCACTCTTAACAAAACTAAAATCGCCGCCGAGAAAATTACCCACAAAATCAAAGGAAAAATAAGAATATGAACCCCTTTGTGGAATCAATATGTTATCGCGAGTGTCTCTCTGGCCATAGAATGAAAGCTGGCGTCTGACCGAATTATCGCCTTCTTGCCGAAAATATTCTTGATCGGCCGCGCTGACGTCATGAATATTGACAAATTCTACTTTACCGGAAAATTTGATATTCGTATACCGATTAATTTCCCTGGCCAGTGACGGTTCCCCTGAAACCCTGTCGTAATATTTGTTGATTATGGGATTTTTATTTCTCGGTTCATATAATATTGCCATCGTTAATGGCATCCGATAGCCTAAAAACCAGGGCTCGACATAATTCAAGCCTATGGCCCATTTGACCGGTTCTATCGAATGTATCGAAAATAAATCGGCAAAAGAGGATGGCCCAGTCGTGTCCGGTTCATTGCCCGTTCCATTAGCTATCAGCTTAAGGCTATTGCTGACATTCATTATCAGCTTCCGCCCGGAACCCCACAGACTGCGATTGCCCCAGCTGGCCGAGGTCGTAAAGACCGAATTAAAATCGGGGTCCTGTTCGACGCCGGTGCGGAAATTGACGAAATTCGGTTTTCGCTCGCTAATCACTAATCTAAAATCAGTAACCCATCTTTCCTGCGCGTCATCAAAACGAAGATCGCCTGTTCTTTTCAGGGCGACGAATTTCAATAAACCGGTGGAGTAAAGCCGCTGTTGGCTTTCAATATTTAAGCTCCTGTTATAAATGCTGCCTTTTTTCGTGCGCAGTTCCCGAAACATAATATTATCATCGGTGACCGGCCGTCCTTCTCTGGCGATTGTTATATCGCCATTATAAACCAGACTGCTTTCGGCAATGGCGTATTTTATGATCGCTTTGGCCGAATCAGCGGAAAATAAATAGTTTTGCTCGACTTTGGCCAGGGCGTAGCCATTATCGCCATAAAAATCACGTATAGCCTGGCCGGCCGCCTTGACGGCATCATCATTCACCGGCTCATTGATTTTAATTTTCTTCGTGAATTTGTCAAGCGATGAGTTCAGCTTCGGCAAACCGCCGACAATTTCAAGCTTATCGGCATAGACTCTTTTCCCCTCGACAACATTAAACGTGACGACCGCTTTGGCGGAGTCGCTCTTATAGAAATTCGCCGAAGGAGTGACTTTGGTAAATAAAAAACCTTCCCGGCCGTAGAATCTTTCTATCTGGCCCGAATCGACGATTAAATTGGTTTGGGAGATTCTTCGCTTGCCGAAAATATTAAACCAACGGTTCTCTTTAGTCAGGAGGAAGCTTTTTAGATGGCTATCGGTAAATGTCAGATTGCCGTTTATTTCCACTTCCTCTATCGGCTGTCTGGTGAATGAGAATTTTCCAGCGGATGCCGACGACGATATTGAAATTATAATTAATAACGAAACAAATACTTTAAAATTCATAGCTCAGCTTAATATCAAATGTTACGCCTTTGTCGTCGCCAGTACCCTGTTTTGCTTCAAAAGACCATTTATTATTTAATATATATTCAAACCCGACAGTCTGCCCGCCTTCTTGCGATAATCTCTGTGAATAGCTTAAATAGAATTTAGGGGAGATATACTTAGCCACCGACACTCGTGATTCTATACCTGTATTATCTTTGGAGCTTTCCTGAGTAAAATCAATATCATCCACAATAGATCCGCTGCCTACCAAACCGCCAATCTTATCGATAAGATTACTCAGAATAATCGAGCTGGCGGCATTTTGTTCGGCTCCACTGAGTCTTATGCTGTTAACTAAAATATATAAGACATCTTCACCGGAATAATCAGAATTCTCCGCCGTCCCGATCTTAGGCCAGGTGAGAGTCCCCGTGATGCGTAAATTCAAATCGCTTGTGCTCAAACCGCCGGTGGCTACATCTGGTTTGGTTCTTATTTTGGTCGTTACGTCAAAATCTATTGCCGGATCCAATGTATCAGGATTGTTGAAATTCAAAGTACCTTGATTTATTTTGAACTTAATGCTGGCTAAATAGAAAAAACCACGAATTACATCCAGATCACCTGTGGTGTTATAAATCCCTCTTTCCCGGGTAATTACTAAATTGCCCCCTAACTGCATATCGGCTGATCCCTCTAACTCTATCACCGATCTTGTGTTATTAATCCAGATATTTCGTCCCGCGTCCACTTCAAGTTTTATATCCCAGCTGGTTGAATCTTCCAGGATTTCGGCATTAGCTGGTGAAAAAAACGAAATGAACGGTTCGCGCATATCGAGCCTTTTCAAAGTCGCCGTCCCGCTGACCAGAGGCGGCGATGAACCTGTCACGCGCAACGATAAATCTGTCACCCCCTGAATATCATAACTATCCGAATAAAACTCACAGTCTTTGCCATCAATATATAAATCATAAGCGAAAAGGCTCGCGCCAAGGATTTTAACGGTGCCGGAACCGGTTATTAATCCTTTCTGTAAATTTTTCCCGGATTTATTTAGTTTGAATGATTTGTTGTTTTTACCATTATTTTTAGCTCGCAGCATATAGCCCGAAAGCGTATCGATATAAATGGCATCGTTAATCATTCTGCCCTTAACTACCACCTGAGTAAAAGGATCGACCAATTCGAAAACATTCACTATGCCGTTTTCAACCGAAAAATTGCCGTTAACCGAAGGATTATCATACGTGCCCGAAAATTCGATATCCACATTAAAATCACCGTCAAAACTTTCGACGGTATTGATAGTAACCGGCACCAATGACATGGATTTGCCCGAGGCGATTAAGCGCGCTGAAATCGGTTCTGACGGAAACCTTTCGCCTTCGGAAGTAAAAGACAGATTCACCGGCAAATAGCCGGTTAAAGTATAAAGTCCTTTGGGGCTTTTAAGCTCGGCTGACTTCAGATTAATTCGAGATTTGGAATAATCAGCTTGAAGATTAAGATCGCCTACATTAGTCGTGTCAACGCTCAGGTTTTTTATTGTAAAATTAGCGTCAAATGTAGGTAAATCAAAATCGCCGCCGATACTTATGCCGCCTGATAACATGCCCGAGAGTTTTTTTTCTGAATAGAAATAACCAATTATCGGCAAAATTTCCAGGCTATCGGCATTTATTTCCAAAGCCATCTGGCCCTCGTAAGTGACCGTCCCCTGCACATCCAGCTTGCTTGAGCGGGAATATAGTTTAAAATCATTGAATTCAATTTCCTTGTCATAGGCATCAATAAGTAGCGGCGTCTGGTTATAGACAGTATCGTTCCACAAAACTATTGTTACCGTATCGATTGTAAGTGATGGCGGAATCGTTCCATTATCAAATAAGCCTGAACATTTTAGCCGGTTATGCTCATTTTCCATGTATATCGTGTCCAAAAAGTTTTTTTCGCCCGATACCAGAACCGAAAAATAGCCGGAATCTATCGGTACGGAATACAAATTGCCGCCCTTCCAAAAACCGCTGACTGTCCCGACCCGATGAGATATAAATGATTTGAGATTCAGATTAAAGCTGCAGGTATCGGCATTCAATCCGTAAAACCGGCATGAATCGGAATAGAAACTGCCGGCTACATTAAAATCAAGTGTTGGGCCGGTCACTGAAAAATCGGCTCGGCCGGTTCCATCGAGATCCTGAATAAATATCTGGCTGGTAAAATCAGCTAAATCCGCGAAATCCGCCGATCCCATAAGATCGATACTACCGGTATAGTCAAGATAGCCGTCGAACGTCACCCAGGTATTTTTATAATTCATTCTGAAACCGGGATGAAAACTTATGCCGGCTAAATCGAAATCGATTTCGCCTATCGCTTTTTGGGGATGGTAGACATCGATATCAGCTTTAGTCAGGTCCATATCTACCGCCATCTTAAAAGTCTTCTCGGACAATCCTTTCCCTTTCAGGTCTATTTCCCCGGTAAACGACGAATAAAGATCAGGTCCTATGTTTTGCAGATTCAAATCCGTCAGACTTCCCTTATATTCATAATTAGCCGGCGAGGAACGCAAATCGAGAAAACCCTGGCCGACAGTTTGCGCCTTAAATATTGCGCCGGCGTATTTTTTTACATAAACGGTATCGCCTTGGAAACTATAATCGAGCGTGAAATCATCAAGGCCTCTGTCAAACAGCGTGCCGCTTCCCCTCAACTGTCCTTCGAAAGCATTCAGATTGCCGGAAACATTGCCATTGACTTCAAACGAACCCCGCAAACCTAAGCAAACGAATTTATCGATTTCCTCCAAACTAATTGGCGCGAAAGTCAAGGATAGCTGACACTGTGGATCATCTATTTTCCCGATACCGCCGCTAAGTTCGATAGCCGATTTAGGAGTTTTCAAATAAAGCGTTTCGATCAACCAATCATCACCGGCGCGGCTGAATTCGCCGCTTAGCAAGTCAACTTCAAAATCTTTTTGGGGACAATTGCCCATTAATGTATCGACTTTAATATCGAGCAAATTGGCATGGCTGCCGAATGACCCGCGCAATTTCGGTAGAATAATATCCAGAGTATCTCCGCCCAGGGCAGTTCGTAATTTAGCGTCGTCGACAATAATCTTATCGATATTTATTTCCAGAGGCGATGGTTCGCCGCCGCTATCGGCCGCCTTTTCCGCCGTCGCTTTGCTTATTCCCTGCTGGGGCAACAGCGAAAATTCCAGACCCGATATTTCCACCGAACTGAAGTGATAATCTTTGAAGATTATATCTTTAAGCGAGTAGTGAGCCTCAATCGAATTGATATGGCCCGCCGGGAGCAACTGATCTCCATTGATAAAATATATCTCGACCCCTTCAAATCTTATCTTGCGCCAGATATCACGGGACAACTTTTCCACGGTGATATTATAGCCGGTTTTTTGAGATAAATAATAGCTCAGCCAGTCATTTAGCTGCTGTTCAGGGACAGTGGTGAAAAAATACAAATATAGAAGTAATACTACCAGGAACATAATAAATGAGAAACCGGCCAGAGGTATTTTTATCGCCTTCTTCATAATATGCTTATACGTCTCCGGAAGCTATTTTATCTGGGATTGGCGATATTTCCAAGAACTTTTTCTAGAATTACCAGAGCCCGGCTTACTTTTGAGGGATTTACGAAGTAACCGTTTTGCTTAATGATCGCCCTGATTTGGCCGGAATTGGCCCCGGCGTTTAAAGAACCTTTGATATGAGAGTAAAGCTGTCTTGGCATAAAAGTGACGGTCAATACTGCCACAATCGCCAATTCTCTGGTTAAAAGATCGAGCCCCGGCCGGGAAATGATGCGGCCGTAACCTTCAATAATCATACCGGAAGCCAAATCAGAGGATAAATGTCTGATATTATCATAAACCGGTTTGAAATTTTTGCCATATATTTGTTCGGCAATTTTTAATCCTCTGTCTTTAAATAAGTCGTAATCTACATCTTCCTTATCGCCGCATGAACTTTTGACGCCCTCTTTTTCGCCGCCCATTATTTCATTGAAAATAAAAAACGATTCAATCGCTTTGGGATAGCCAATAAATAAATGCCCTTGAAGCAATATTTCATAAATTTCTCCGGGATCGATATCGGATTTAAGCGCCCATCTTAATAAACCTTTTAAGATTTTAGGCCGGCCGGTTGCCTGACAGGCGGCTATGAGGGTCAATAACTGTATTCTGAATGGCAATAATTTTTTGTTGCCGCAAATATTTATATATCCGGCGAGTTTTTGAGCCGCGGGTTTTGAGAAATACTGTCGGTAATCATCAATCATAAAAAAATACCACCCTCGAAGGGGTGGTAGTCAAATCGATATTCCGTTATTGTACCGCGCGTTTCATAGCAAAACCGAATGAGAATATCGGCAAATATATTACGATTACGATTGTGCCGATAACCAACGCGATTAAAACAATCAGTAATGGTTCAATCAGGGAAGTCATTCTCGACACGACCGCCTCAAGCTGCTTGTCGTAAAAATCGGCGGCTTTAGCAAGCATTTTTTCCATTTCGCCGGTTTCTTCACCGGTAGCCGTCAGGGACAACAGCGTATTAGGAAATATATTTGTCTTTTTAAGAGACGCGGCAATCGAATAACCATCCCGTACATAATGCGTGGCTTGCTGAAGGGCTTTCTGGTAATGTGAATTGCCGACGACCCGGCGAACCAAACTCATTGTGTCAATAACTGGAACGCCGGCCCCAAGGAGCATACCGAATGTCCGCGACATTTTGCTCATTGTCGAATTGATTATCAGATTCTTGATAATCGGGATAAGAAGTTTGATCCTGTCGAAAATATATTTGCCCGTATTCGTCAGGTTGATGACGATTATCAGGGCTACAAATAAAAGGGCGCCAAAAATCGTGATAAAGAAATTGTACCTTATCGCATCGGATACTTTCATCAGCACCTGGGTAGCATATGGCAGTTTGGCCCCAAACCGCTGATAGACTTCCTGAAACATAGGTACAATATAAACAATAAGGACAATCGCCAGACCCGTTAAAATCGAAACCACGAACGCCGGATAAGACATAGCGGAAATCACTTTGCGGCGAGTATCCTGAAGGAATTCAAGGTAATCGGCGATCTCTTCCAAGACAGTATAAAGCGAACCTGAAATCTCGCCGGATTTTACCAAAGCGATATAAAGAGGGCTGAAAACACCTGGATGATGTTCCATCGCTTCCGACAGGGCAAAGCCTTTTTTCACATCGTTTAATAATTGGGCGACGACTTTTCTGAATTTCCTATTGCCCTCTTCATAAAGCAGGTTGTTCAAAGATTTTTCTATTGTTAAGCCGGCCGAAAACATGGTAGCCAATTGCCGGGTGAAGAAAACCAGGCTTCTTAATGGTACGGCGGTGGCTTTCTTGTGGACATAGAGTGAGATCGCATCTATAAGACTGCCCCCGGTTCGTT